>NZ_JBALEQ010000120.1:0-10458 GCF_036917775.1 Nostoc sp. | reverse complement strand
CAACTGAGTCAGGGATGCGATCGCTTTTGGCAGTTGGGTCAGTTGGTTATTGGTGAGGTCAAGCTGTTGCAACTGAGTCAGGGATGCGATCGCTTCTGGCAGTTCGGTCAATTGGTTGTGGGAGAGGTCAAGCTCTTGTAACTGAGTCAGGGATGCGATCGCTTCTGGTATCTCAGTGAGTTCCATATCGCTGAGATCAAGTTCTATTGCTCCCTCTTGCCTTGCCTTTTCAATACGCTGCTCTGCTTCACGATAAGCCTCATCTCGTGCCATGACCAAATCCTTTCTCTCACTAACAAAATCGGAGTAATAGCCAGACTTTTTCTGGGTAACAGCCGATACAGGTAGTTTAGCCAGAAAATCTCAGCCTAACATTCTAATAAACAGCAAGCAACGCCAAGGTAAAAATTTTACTTGAGTTAAAAAGTTTAACCACGTCAAATAATATTGACAATTTAGATAGCTTCCTGATTTAGCGGAATTACAACTACAAATTCTGTACCCTGTCCCTGAGTAGAAATACATTTTAATTCTCCCAGATGTTTTTGAGTGACAATCTGATAACTAATAGATAAACCTAACCCTGTGCCTTTACCAACTGGTTTAGTAGTAAAGAATGGTTCAAATAAGTGTTTTTGGACGTTTTCGGGAATGCCTATACCATTATCAGCAATGCTAATAACTACCTGATGTTCACTATTAAGTTGAGTATGAATTTTAATTTGGGGAGTAGATAGTGCTGCTTTCTTTACTTCCCAATCACCATTTTCCACTGCCTCTTCTAAAGCATCGATCGCATTTGCTAGAAGATTCATAAATACCTGATTAAGTTGTCCAGCATAACATTTTACTAAGGGCAGATCGCCGTACTCTTTGATGATGTCAATTGTGAGAGAGTTAGATTTAGCCTTGAGCCGATGTTCTAGAATGAGCAATGTATTATCTATACCCTCATGGATATTTACAGCTTTCATCTCTGTTTCATCTAACCGAGAAAAGTTTCGCAGCGATAAAACAATTTCTGTGATTCTTTCCGCACCAACAGTCATAGAAGTTAACAAGTTGGGCAAGTCTGTTATTACGAAATTTAGGTCGATGGCTTCTGTTTCTTTTTTAATTTCCGTTACTGGATTAGGATAGTTTTGCTGATATAATTGCAGTATCTTCAGTAAATCTTCAATATATTGATTGGCATAAGTTATGTTGCCATAGATAAAGTTGACTGGGTTGTTAATTTCGTGCGCTACACCTGCTACCAACTGCCCCAAACTGGACATTTTTTCACTATGTATGAGTTGAGATGCTAACTGCTTGGCCTCTTGGCGTAATTGTGCTTCTGAGTATCGCAATATCTGCTCTGCTTGTTTGCGCTGGGTAATGTCGTGGAGAATGACGACATACTCCTGAAAATCCTGATGTGGCCTGTCTGAGATGGAAACTTCTAGGATTTTGTTTTTGCCATTGCGGAGTAAGGTTTGTTCGCTGCGCTTTGTCCACTCCTCTGGATAGTAGACTAATGCAGTTAGCCATTTGTTGAGGTGATTTCCCTCCAACTCCGATGGTTTGACACCAAAGAAAGATTCAGTGGCTGGATTCGCCTGCTGGATAATACCTTGATCGTCCACAACTAAAATACCATCTTGGGCAACAGTAAATAGGTGTTCGGCAGCTTCACGGGCTTCTGCGATCGCAACCACTTGCGGTAAACTTGTCCAACAAGCGATCGCTACTCCCACAAATGCTACCGTCATCAGCAACACCACAAATATATTCTCCCCCGCCTCACTTGCCGTTTTATTTAGTTTGACACCAAATAACCAGCCAACTGCCACTGCGCTGCATAGTAAAAAAATCAGGATGCTCACCTGGAGAACTACCGAGTCCTTGATAATTACCTGAGAGCGTGTGCGATATCGCCGCCTCCACCAACTGGGATGAAATGGAGGGAATTTCACTCGGCGAATCACTGCATCTATTCCCATAACACCAATGGGAAATAATAGCCCAATTAGCAAGTTGAGCCAACCCCAAGCAAGTCCGCCCACCACTAGCACCACAACTTCTAACAGCAGAATCGCCAGAGATATACGAGGGAACAAAACTTGCGAGCGATCGCGCCGCAGCCAAAGCCCCAAATGCAATAACATAAAGGAGACAAACCAGCCAACATTACCAACGGCTACGATTCGCGCGACATCTCCCCAAATCAAATAAATCAGGCACAACACCAGTGTTAATGTCAGTGCCGGCACAAACACACCCCGACGTGAAACAACGGAAAATACAGGTGAGATGTGTTTGTCTAAAGCCAACTGATACAAAATCCGAGGGCAATTAGAAACAACCGTTGCCGAACCTAAAAGACAAGCAGCTACTAGCAAAAAGGAAACACTTATAGCTGCTGATTTTCCCCAGAAAGGTTGGGAAGCCGCCACAAGATTCATAAAAGCATTGTCTTTGAGGCTGGGATCGGTTGCTAACCGCATCATTACCCAAGATCCCCCCAAAAAGATCGGTGGCATCACCCAAGCCGCAACATCTAGAAAGCGCAGCGTCTGGGTGGGTTGACGGCTATCGGCGACAAAAGAAGAAGCTGTTTCACAACTGTAGGTGGCATAAGTGACGAAAAAGAACCACTTTGCCCAATCGACAAAACCCAGAGATGACCAATTGCTAGGAAAAAACCCAGGACTATCACCAGAGAACGCTAACCAGCCCAAACCCTGTACGCAGAAGGTGATTAGCAATCCAAAGGCTGGAATTACAAAAAACAAATGTAAAATACTTAGGGCGCGAGTTCCACTAAACGCGACTATAAACGGCAACAGTGTAAAGCCAATATCTAAAAGTATTTCGGGACAGACAATACCCAGCGCCTCCAAATTCACCTTAATTAAATCTTTGAGGACGATGGTATTAACTGACAGGTAAGAAACCCAGTTGAGCAAGTATCCAATTGCTGCATAGCAAGCTATTCCTGGATAGTTTTGCAGCAACTTAGTAGCATAGTTTGGCGTTCCTCCAGCCACATTTATAAAATACATACCCAAGCGTTTCACCTGGTAATTGAGCAGCATTCCGAAAATCACCGCAGGTATCCAGACAAAAATAGCTTGGGGACCAAGAGCAGCATGAATTGCTGGAACCAATGCTGTCCAGGAAATATGAGCTGTTAAACCGAAACCCCAACTTTCAACAGCACTTAAGCTTCTAGTCAAGCGCGGGTAAGAAGATTGGCCCAAAGTGGGATGAGCAGGATGGGACATCATTGGCTGTGTTGGGTGGGATACTGTAATTAAACTTATTAGCTAGAGTTCCCATCTTCTAAATGTTCTGAACAGAGACTTTTTGCTCGAAATCATAACATATTCACACCACCAGCATTTCTTTACACCATAATTTGGTTTTCCAGGTGCAATTGACAGTAGCCTATCTTTATTCCCACTCCATGCTTTCAGGAAGCTTCTTATTGAGAAAACGATCCATGCAGCGCTCCGCTAAAGCCGCGATGGTTAGCGATGGGTTAGTGCAGGCAGTCGAACTAGGAATCAGAGAACCATCTACAACAAACAAATTAGAATAGCCGTGGACTTTGCCGTAAGTGTTGCATACAGCACCCATAGTTGCTCCACCAAGAGGATGCGCCGTAGCGCTAAAGTCAAGTGGTGCGCCAAAAGTAGTACCATTAGCTTGATTTAGCCGTTGGTAAGTATACTGATTAGCTTGGGTAATTTTCTGATTATTGGCTGAGTCTTTCGGCCAGAATAGATTAGCTGATTGCGTAGAAGTATTGTAAGTCAGATAGCCCTCTGGCTTGACGATCGCAAGGCTCGCAGGAGCTAACACACCTTGAGGAACTATTGGAAAAGGAAATTGCTCGGTGACTATTGGAGCAATGGGATTGTCAAAGTCTTCAATTACTACCGATGCTGGCCCGCCTAGTGTGGCATTAGTTTGACCAGAAGTAACGATCGCACTCACCGCATCACCGTTAGTTCCCCACAATTTCCCGACTTGATTGTTCAGGCGACCTAATGTCCCATTATGCTTGGCACGTAAAAGCAATTCAGTAGTGCCAATGGAACCGGCTGCTAAAAACAGATAACGACAGATAAAGGATTTTTTAGTCAGTACAACTCCCCGCTCATCGATTTGATTACAGGTAACACGGTAACGCCCAGCATGGTATTCCTCAATCGTGTCTACTACGTGTAGGGGTCGAATTTCCACCTTTTTAGTAGCTTCTGCCATGCTCAGATAATTTTGATCTAAGCTCTTTTTTGCACCACTGTTGATACCATAGTAAACTTGACCTGCGATCGCCGAAGGAACCTTTTTACCCGCAATTTCTTGGCGAACGATATCCCAATCAACAGCCACATCAAGCTTGCGACCTTTTAAACCAGCTTTGGCTGCTTGCTCTAATAAAATACGGCTGGCTAAATAGTAGTCAGTCTGTAGAATATCATCCGGTATGGGAGAAGGTTTGAGGACGGAACGCACCTTTGGATAGTAAACTTTATCCAGTTCCTCATATTTAATGCTGCGTGGAAAAACTTGATAAAAAAGTTCTTTAGTTGGCTGATAACTGGCAGCATTGTAGACTAGCGAACCGCCTCCTACCCCCGCCCCACGATAAGCAATAATCCCATCGCCTACTTTAACATCTAGGACACCAGTATAAATATCAATTGGAACTTGGTTGAATATAACTGTAGTCGGACTTAACCAAGTAGACCGACCATCTGGATTTTGATATGTGGAGAAAGTATTACCTGCATTGGTTATTGGCCATCGTCGTCCCCGTTCCAATACTATGGTTTTAATTCCAGCTTCACCAAGGCGCAATGCTGCAACTGCTCCACCAAAACCGCTACCAATCACCAGCGCTTCTACACATTCTTCACCACGATAGGTTGCAGAAGCAATTTTAGACACGCCTATACTTGCAGTTGCTGCCAGTGTTGCTCGAATAAATTGACGACGTTTAATTACGCCTGACATACTTGATTTCCTGTACGAGTTGATTATGCAGCGACACGTTGACATACCAGTTGAAATAACTAGCTGTAATTGATGTCTTTAAGGAATTACAGAAGTAACTTAAAAATCTCGACCACCTGGTTATGGCAACTTCTGTTACATTCGTTGCACAATCCCAAAAATATCAGTATCAAAAATAGTTGATCTGCCAAATTGCCAAAAATTTGTTTTTGTGTATTTAGAGACTGGTGAATTGCGGGGTAGTTGTCTCACCCACCTGTAACACTTCACGTTATTCTTGATCAAACGTCAGCGAATAAGTTTATTGCAGCGAACTTTAAAAAGCATGGGTGGCAAATTAATTGTATTTGAAGGGGTGGAAGGCTGTGGCAAAACCAGCCAAATGCAGCTTTGTTCTCAATGGTTGGAAAGTTTGGGTGTTTCTGTGGTGGTCACTCGCGAACCAGGGGGAACAGAGTTAGGCTTACATCTTCGCCGCTTACTACTAGAGAAGGCAGAGGATAAGCCAGTTGCAGAAGTGACAGAACTTTTATTGTATGCTGCTGACCGATCGCAACACGTGGAACAAGAACTTAAACCAAATCTCGCAGCAGGGAAATATATTTTATGCGATCGCTACACTGACTCTACCATTGCCTACCAAGGATATGGTCGCGGTTTGAATATGAGTTTAATCAATCAGCTTAACTATATTGCCACTGCTGGCTTAGAGAGTGATTTAACTATTTGGCTAGATGTCGATGTCGAAGTGGGACTAGCCCGCAAACGTGGAGATGGAATCGGACTAGACCGCATTGAACAAGAAACAATCGCTTTTCATCGACGCGTTCAGCAAGGATACGCAGAGTTAGCAGCATCTAATCCTTCAAGAATTGTACGGGTAGATGGCAGCTTGAGTAAAGAAGCTGTGCAACAAGTAATTCAAGGAATTCTGCGCGTACATTTGAACCCGGATTTCTCACGCATAGTTTAGGCAGAGGGAGAAGAGGAGTGTGGGGAGTGTGGGGGGTAAGACTTCTTCCCCGTCCTCCCACACCTCCCACACCTCCCACACCTCCCACACCTCCCACACCTCCCACACCTCCCACACTCCTTGATTTCTTTCTCACTTGTGAGAAAGAAATCAAGGTTGAAGGGATTGCCATAGGTATGTCTCAAATTTTGAAGTGTTTACTTAACTGTCTTAACTGTCCTTGCATCCTTGCTTTAAGCCTGAGAATATAAAAGACGTGGTATTTTCCGATTCCACACCCGCATATAAAACGATTGGATTGTTCACAAAAGCGTTAGCGCAGACTGCCGCAGGCATCGTTATCTTCAGGGGTCTAACAAACCCACTACACTAAAACGAAGCTTAATTTTCCATTTCATTTATATATTTCAATAAAAGCTTGGGAGGAAGAGTTTGTATGAAATTTAAGTCTGTTTCCATAGGTATTGGTTTAAGCATTCTTAGTTTTTCAGTTAGTTCATTCCCACGGACTGTATTCAATTCACCACGAGTCCTTGCCCAAGAAGTTAGTTCTTCATGTCCTCTACCATCTGATATTGCCGTTACCTTCCTAAATTCTAAATGTGAAGAAGTCAAACTAGATGAGCCTAAGACTTTTTATCGTTACTATAGTAGCAGTGAGAATAGATATGGTAGGTATTTAACAACTGATAAATACGAAACAAATGTAGAAGTAATTAGGAATTTAGCTCTCAATCAATCATGGGGCAATAAAGCCACTATGATTCAACCAGTTACTCTGCCGGCAGGAACGACAGTTTATCAAGGCATTGTTGCCCCTCAAACCCCCACTCAATGCTATCCTGGCGGTGGTCAACAGACTTTTATTAAAGATACAAGAGATCCAAATATTAAGTGGTCTGAGGGGCAAAATATCATCGCAAAAGATTTTAGTTGTCCGTAAAAATTATGCAAAACAACACAGAAGAATTCATCAAATTGCTCGATAAAGCTCTTCAGATTGCCGAACAGACTCGTAAAGATAAACAACCAGAATTTAAGCATTCAGAGCGTTTAAACAATCTGATTTCTGCCCTAGAATCTATTAAAAATAAGACGCTGATTGGTAAACTTGAAGCATCAGGAGGAATCTCAACCCTTGGGCTGTCCCGTGAAGTGGCTGATTGGATTGAGCCGTTAGATTCGCCATTATTAAAAGCTGTAGGCAAGATAGAGGAATATTACCAAAAATATCTCTAAATACTACAGGTTTAATAAGTAAAGTGGATCGCCCTTTAGTCCAATGTCAACTCAGCTATAGGAATCGGGTTTGATTTCTGAAAATATACGTAGGATGTGTTAGCGACAGCGTAACGCATCAAACCCATGATCATAGTGCGTTACGAACTCCGTTCTAACACACTCTACATCCCTAATTTTGTTCAAAAATCAAATAGTAATCCTATATCGATATTCTTTCATATCAAGCTCTCTTTTTCAAACCTCATATTCATCAATCAGAATGTAAAAAAAAGCGATCGCATCCTTAAACTTAAAGAGCGATCGCTAATTTTTTAACTACCAAGTAGAGATTAAGCAGCAACAGGTTCCAACAATTTGATGTCAGAGAAGATAAATTCCTGAATGGATATTTCTCCTGCTGTCTCGGTACGAATCTCCCGACGATTTAGGATAAAATAATCACCAACTTTTTCATATTCATCGACAAATTCGCTTCTACCGCCCTTTTGTTCCCCAGTTTTGGGGTCATGGTAAACAGAGTCATAGCGGTGGGACAAGTAGCCTTCTCCGGTGTCGTGGCTGCTGAAAGTGTCAATTGTCACGAAAGTACCGTGGATGAGACGGTGAACATGACACACTTCATTATTGCGGACTTTGTATTTATCGCCCTCAGCCTTACCACCCATTAAAAGCTCAACCGCACCAGTTTCGTCAGTTTTACCATAGGTAAAGGTATTGGCGCTGTGAGTGTCTTCAAAACTGCGGCGGACGCGGTGAATTGCTATCTCCCACGCTTGACCATGAATTGCTTTCTGAGCTGGCTCGTCATCTACACCCAAAACTTCGGCTTTGAGATTGGCAGTGATGATAACCTTGCCTGTAAATACTTTATCATCTTGCTTATAGGTAATATTTGCGGTATAACCGGGAAAATTCTTGTCCCAAGTATAGCGGTTCTCATAAGCAGCCCGGAAAAGTTCCTGAGCAGAGAGTTGTGTAACTGTCATGTGCTTCTCCTAGTCGCTACTGTAAATTAGCGTTTTAGTTTCGTTGGTATTAGCATAGAAGTAATTGTTGAGGCTTGGATAGTCCCCAACTGGGTACACTTATGCTTATGGTTAATTCTCTCCACGCCATATTTCATGCGATCGCCAATGTCCAAAATGAGCAAGAATTAAGGCTAGCTCTCACGGATAAAATTGGTGAGCATTTTGGTGTGCAAAATTGGGGTATTTATCTCCTAGACGATCAGCCAACGGCCCAAATCGATGTTCAGGGTATTCCGGCAGTATGCTTAGAAAGCAATCCAGTCGGGCGCTACGTGGTTGAGCGTCACGCTCCCGCCCATGAGCAGTTATTATTATCACCAGGAGACTGGAAGCATTTTTGCTCGCGTTCCGATCACGAACACGTAATGACTGGGCCAATTGTTTGCGATGGTCGTCTTGTAGGAACACTTAACTTGGCTCGTGATAAGGGAAATCCTGCTTTTAATGGCAACGATTTGGCCGATCTGAGTGCATTATGTATCCATTTATCAGCAAAAATGGCGACTCTACGGACGACAAAACCACAAATATCCAATTCCCTTTTAGTAAGTCCTCTAACAGCGCGTGAGTTAGAAATTGCCGAATTAGTGGCACAGGGGTTAACAAACGCAGAAATTGGGGAAAAACTTTGGATTACGCAAAATTCTGTCAAACAAGCTTTGAAGAGGATGTTTCGTAAGTTGAAGGTTTCGGCGCGTGCAGAAATGGTGGCAAAGCTACAAGATATCAAAGTTTCTTAGAGGATGTTTGAAAAGTCCTCTTGTCGGTATCAAATAGTTTTAGATCCCCTAAATCCCTCTTAAAAAAGGGGACTTTGATTTCGTTTCTCCCCTTTAAACTTTGTGAGAGGACTAACCCAGTATTTAAACTTAGCTTAAACATCTTGTTCTGAAATGTGATCTAAATTCATCACTACACAGGAGTGCTTAATTATGGTGCAGGACGAACTAAAGAACAAAGTAGCTTTGATTACTGGTGCAAATAAAGGTCTGGGGCTGGAAATGAGTCGTCAACTTGGACAACATGGATTGACAATTCTGATAGCGGCCCGAAACTTAGATGCAGCTAAAACAGCAGCGAGTAACTTAGAGAACGAAGGAATAATAGCTCACCCAATTGCCCTGGATGTCACTGATAGTAATCAAATTGAATCTGCTGTTCAACAAATTAGTAACTCTTTTGGGAAACTTGATGTCTTGATCAATAACGCAGGTGTGTTTTTAGATGGTGATTGGTTAACCAGTAATGCTAGTTCTATTTCTGTAGACATTATTCGACAGACATTTAGCACCAACTTTTTTGGCTTAGTAGAATTAACTCAACGAGCATTGCCGTTAATATTGAATAGCCCTAGCGGTCGAATTGTGAATATGTCGAGTATTGAAGGCTCTTTAACACTTCATGCTGACCCCAATTCATTCATCTATGATTCCAAACCATTTGCTTACAATGCTTCTAAGGCAGCAGTGAACTCATTCACGATTCATTTAGCTCATGAGTTACGCAATACTCCGGTGAAGATTAATAGCGCTCATCCGGGTTGGGTAAAAACGGAATTAGGTGGTGAAGGTGCAATGATGGACATCGCATTAGGTGCGAAAACTGGTGTTGAATTAGCGATATTGCCAAATGATGGCCCCAGTGGTGGTTTTTTCCATCTTGGGGAACCAGTAGCTTGGTAACTTATGCCAAGACTTGAAGCCGTCGCATAAATTATTAGTGATTACGCAAATTTTTCACGATTTTCGTACACTCGATAGTAATGAATATTGATTCTTATGGCGAATAGCGATTCATCTCATACATTGAAGGAATGGGATGAATCGCCGTCTTTTGTAAAAAGTTGAGCATTATACTTCTAACTCTGATTTTTCCATATTCAGTGAAAAGTCGGCTCTAACTCTAATCAAGTCATCTATTGTTAGAGGTGCTTATTAGTACATTTATACTGACTTAAGTATTGGATATTGCCCCCAATTAGTGCTTGAGAATTAGTATTTTACGCTGATATGCTTCAATCTCAGCTTCAAGTTCAGCACGCAATTAAATTGGTGTAAGTGGATGAATTTTCTTCTCTTTTGAAGTTTCCATACGATTGCTCCTATTGTTGTTTTGATTAGACTCATCCGCGAATCATGAAAGCTTACCAGGAGAGAGTTACAAGGATTTGCACGGAAGGAGCGATCGCTATCTGGCTGTACGAGGAAATAA
>NZ_JBALEQ010000119.1:0-25238 GCF_036917775.1 Nostoc sp. | reverse complement strand
CTAGTCCTCCTATTCTCATCATCGTCTCTAATCCTGTTGAGAATTAGCTTTTAGCTTTTGTTAAGAAAGATGTGACTAATGGATAGCTTAAAAAGAGGGGAACCAGAATTAAAATCCCCCTTTTTAAGGGGGATTTAGGGGGATCTAGAAGTACTTAAAATCACAGCCAATTACTTTATCAAAGAGCCTCTTAAGGAAGGGGTTGAAGGTTCGGTCTATAATTCTCTATTTACCCGTTACCTTTTCAATAACTTCTTTAGCTTTTTCACCAAAACTTTCTGGGGGATTTTGTTCTTGTTCAGCCTTCAAATTTCTTTCGTAAGTCTTCTCTATAGTAGTAAGATTTTTTGAATCTTTTATTGCTTGCTCATAAGCTTCTTGTCGTTCTTCTTCTTGAATACCAATACCTGGGTCAAATTCGTTAGCGCGATTAATTTTTTCTTCAGAATTTGGTTTATACTCTGGGGGTATTAGCTTTAATTCTTCAAGAGTAGTTGCAGAACTAGCTTGCTGAACGAAAATGAAAGAACCTGACAAGCTAATGAAAATAATTAAACCAACGACCAAAAAGCTTGAACGTAGGGCTTGCTTTAAAGTTAATAAAATTTTTTGCACAAAAAAATGCTCCTCTTCTTATTTTTATGAGCCGTGGTAGTGTATAAGTATATTCAATATTTCAGGCTCACAGGCATCCTAAATGTTTGCGTACAGTTTTTACTTCTACCGCAAGGTATATTAATTTTTACCTTTAGTAGTGGCGTATATTTGTACGCCACTACCTCTGTATCTTAATATTTCGTAAAATCCGATTAAATCCTCACCAGTGTGCTTAACCCAAGCAAGCGTATTAAGTTATAACCAACTGTGATTAATTTTAATTCCTCGGCTTTGCATTGCTTCTTCAAATAAATCTGTTGGGAGTGCTTCTTCCACAGGAAAAACACCTGGTTTCTTCAGTTTACCTTCTAGCAATAACTGGGCAATACTACCTGTACCACAACCCGAAGCCACGGCTGTATTTTCATGCACTACAGTTGAACAATAAACGGCGGTTTTCTCATCTTTTTGGCCTGTAACTTCTGAACGAACTGCTACACCAATCCCAGTAAAATTATTAGTGACATCTGTCATTGAATGGCTAACATGAGACAGAAATTCAATCATATAACGACGCTGCATTAACCACTTGGGGAAAACGTGTGCCGCAATCCAAGTTAGGTGATTGTAAAAATCGGGAACAGAGCCAAACTTAGTAATTACAGTTTTTACTGATGGGAAAGCTTTAGGCAATGTAAAAGTTTCTGGCATATCAAACCAGTAAACTCCAGTGCGTCCATAGGGAGGTGGAAAATCAACTAATTCTCTTTCACTATAAGGCTTAATTATCTCCCATTTTCCATCGATCCAAGTCTCAAAAGGATACTGCAACCCAAGAAAAGTTGTCCGCATGACTGTAATGCCAGCACCGCCAGAACCAGAAACTAAATAACTTAAATGGATCTTTTCTGGTTGATCAAATTGTTCAACACCTTGACGTACCATACTGTTAGAAATACCAGGAAAAATACCAGTATTAATAATTGCCGTCACACCAGCAGCAGCAGCTTTTTCACTAAAATTGAGAGCTTTGCTGGTATAAGAACGATGGTCACTGACATCTACATAATTAACGCCTTGAGCAATACAGGTTTCGAGAACATTAGTATCTCGATAGTGAAATGGGCCAGCACAATGGATGACTAAGTTAGAGTTTGCGATCGCATCTCGCAACTTGTCAACTTCTACCAAGTCCAACATCAAAAACTGTACTTGTCCACCTGAAGACAAGCTGACAGCCTTCCCAAACTCCGCAGAACGTCCAGTAATCGTAATTTTTGCCTGCGTATGGGTAGCGAGATCCTGAGCAACACTGCTACCAATCCGCCCTCGTCCACCAAGAATTAAAACGCTATCTGTCATTACTCCAATATTCGCAAGAATAACTTAATTTGACCAGTTTTGCGTTCTGTTTGCCATCGGTTATAAGTATGATTTATAGCATTTAATAAAATTTCTGCTCTATCTAACGAGACTTAAACAATTTTGTAGTCAGCACTTTAGTCCTTATTTTCTAAACACTAAAGCCCTGACTACAAACCCTCAAAAATAACTGGGACATTGCACTACATTTGCGCTTCAATCTGCCTGACTACCGTCAGCGCCGAATAACTCACCCCAGCCGTACCTTCGCCGGGATGGGTGGAATCACCAACTAACCACAAATTCTGGATGGGTGTACGATTGGCGAACCCAAAGGGGCCAAAGGTGGGAATCCTTTGACCAATACCGCCAACTATACCGCGATCGCGGGCTGTAAAATGGGCAAAGGTGCGCGGTGTTGCGGCTTCTTGATGAATAATCGTTTCTGGTTTGAGATAAAAATATTGGGCAAGACGAGCGATCGCTTCTTGGGTAAACTTTTCTTTTAGTCCTTCATAATCTTCAGTCTGCCACCACTGTGCAGGATCGACAAATGAAGAAGCAATAATTGTCGCTTTCCCCTGCGGTGCGCGGCCATCTCCAGGATGACTCACAGAAACAAATAGGGAATTATTCTCGCCAATGGGGCCATTGACATCATACAAAAATTGCAGGTGGGGAGGGCATTCAGGCGGAATCGCGCTGGCATCTACACCCAAATACACCACAAACGCACCCGATGCTTGGGGCAGTTTTTCCACCCGGTTTTTATATCCAGATGGCGCTTGTTCTCCCAACAACTGCACCAAGTTTTGCACGGTGACATTGCTAACTATATGGTCGGCGGCTTCTGTCCAGACTTCACCAGTTTTCTGATTTCTAATTACAACAGCAGCAGCTTTACCGTTTTCTACTTTGATTTCTTCTACAGTGTGGCGCATCAACAATTTGCCGCCATCTCTTTCTAAAGATTGTACCAAGCGATCGCTTAATACTTGCATACTTCCCTGAAGGTGAAACAAGCCTTGAGGCAGTTGGGATACACTCAACGCTGTGGCGGCATAAAGTAACGCTGTCTGTTCTGCATCCACCTGGGAGTATAGCTTCAATTGCAAATCTAAAAAAGTTCTCAATCGTTGGTCATTTCCCAACCCACATAACCGTAAAGCATCTCCTACCGTAAACAAAGTGAAGGGTACGGTAATTAATGTACTGGGACGCAGCGCTTGCGTTAGCTGCCATAAATCCCATAAATTACGTGGTGGTAGCACCGGATCGCGTCCTTGAAATTCCCAACTGGCATCAAACAAAGTTGCCATCAATTGCCAAAACGGTTCGCTACCAGGAAACTGTTTTTGTCGTTCCTCTTGCCATTTCTCTTGGTCGCGCCAGACATTAATCGGTGTGCTTTCCCCAGGTAAATAAACTGCACAAGCCGGATCGCAAGGCGTTGCTTGTGGTAAATCTATTTCTAATTCTGAGAAAATGCGGTGATGAATTCCCCCTGGTTCCAACCCCGCCACCTGAGTTGCGCCTACATCGAAGGTAAATCCCTGGCGTTTAAACGTCGAAGCACAGCCTCCTGGTACGAGAGCTTGATCCAAAATTAAGACGTTGTAACCTCTATGAGCTAATAATGCTCCAGCAGTCAGTCCACCTATTCCCGCACCGATAACGACGACATGAGAGTTACTTTTGTCAAGAGAAATGCTGGACATTGATTAGTTTCTTTAAATTTCTTAATACTTTTACTTATAATTTTACCTTACTCTCTAAGTTGAATTGGTGGAGGGTGCGATCGCGGCTAAAAAGGTAAGACAAGAAGACGCGATGAATCGCCGTCTCTACAATAATCAGTCTTTCGTCTTGACGGCGATTTATCACGTCGTTGTGATCTAGAATTTTAATCAAAAAACCTTAAAGGGAGGATCGTAAAATCCTGCGATCGCAAGTGAGAGAGACACCACCCAATACTTTTCGGTTAAGGGGGAAAGGGAAAGGGTTTGAATTTCCCTTTCCCCATTACCCTTTAACCTTTCCCCAGACCAAAAGAGAGATTATTGGCTTTAACCGAAAAGTTTTGAGACACCACCAACAACATCACTGTCCCCTCTAACAAATCACCTTCGCCACGATGATATAGATATCTGCGCCGCAATACATCCAGGGAGGTTTTTCCAGCTTCCGTAATTTTAGGTAATCCCTCATACCACTTTGTGAAAAACTGTTCGTCTTCAATGCGAACTAAACCAAATCAGGTATGGGCATCAGTTAAGCTGGTAATTGCTGCTATATGTGTCATAGCTTTTCACTTTCCTGTGTATGGAAAACCCAGCCTTCCGGTGTTATGGCTTCCTTTACCTTTATATATAGTCTAAGATTATTTGATTTTTTTTTATTTCACCAGAACTACTACAATTACTATTGATGCTAGATAATGGGAAGGCTTTGACATTTTCTTCCCAATCTAGCCCGGAAACAATAACTAAGACTTATGCGAACTCATTATTGCGGCGAACTCCGAAAAGAACATATTGGAGAAACAGTTACCTTTTACGGATGGGTAGACCGTCGCCGCGATCACGGTGGTGTGATATTTTTAGATTTACGCGATCGCTCTGGAACTGTCCAAATAGTCAGCGATCCGCAACGCACCCCAGATTCCTACGAAGATGCGAACGCCCTGCGAAATGAATATGTTGTCGAAATCACAGGTAGGGTAACACAACGTCCCGAAGAATCGTTGAATAGCCGCATCCCCACAGGCGAGGTAGAAATCTATGCTGATAAAATTGAACTCCTCAATGCTGTCCGCAAACAGTTACCTTTCCAAGTTTCCGTAGCTGACACCGAGACAGTGCGGGAAGATTTGCGGCTGAAATATCGCTATTTGGATTTGCGACGCGAACGCATGGCGCAAAATTTGCAACTGCGTCATCAAATTGTCAAAGCCATGCGTCGTTATCTGGAAGATTTGGAAGGTTTTATCGAAGTCGAAACCCCAATACTTACCCGTTCTACCCCAGAAGGGGCGCGGGATTATGTTTTACCCAGTCGCGTCAATCCTGGTGAGTGGTATGCTTTGCCGCAATCACCCCAGCTATTTAAACAATTGCTGATGGTATCTGGCTTAGATAGATATTATCAGATTGCCCGTTGCTTTCGTGATGAAGATTTACGCGCCGACAGACAACCAGAATTCACTCAGTTGGACATGGAAATGAGCTTCATGTCCCAAGAAGAAATTATTGAACTGAATGAAAACTTAGTTTGCCATATCTTCAAAACGGTTAAAGGCATTGAGTTACAGCGCCCCTTCCCCCGCCTCACTTACGCTGAGGGGATGGAACGCTACGGTAGTGATAAACCAGATACCCGCTATGGTTTGGAATTAGTTGATGTCTCAGATATTGTCAAAGATTCTGGTTTCAAAGTCTTTCGGGACACTGTTACTAATGGCGGTATCGTCAAAATCTTGCCCATCCCCAACGGTAACGATGTAATTTCTAATGTCCGCATTAAACCAGGTGGTGACTTATTTAAAGAAGCCAGTGAAGCCGGTGCTAGAGGTTTAGCTTATATCCGTGTCAGAGATGATGGCGAAATTGACACCATTGGCGCGATTAAAGATAATCTCAGCGAAGAACAAAAACAAGAAATTTTGCGCCGTACAGGTGCTAAAGCTGGACATCTACTATTGTTTGGGGCAGGTGATGCTGCTACAGTTAATAAAACTTTAGATAGATTACGGCAAGCGATCGCTAAAGAATTTAACTTAATCGATCCAGAAAAAATCAACCTGCTGTGGATTACAGATTTCCCGATGTTCGAGTGGAATGCTGACGAAAAGCGTTTAGAAGCACTACACCACCCATTCACAGCACCCCATCCTGATGATTTGAGCGATTTAAAAACTGCACGCGCCCAAGCTTACGACTTGGTACTCAACGGCGTAGAAGTTGGCGGCGGAAGTCTGCGGATTTATCAGCGAGAAGTTCAACAGCAGGTGTTTGAAGCGATTGGGTTATCACCTGAAGAAGCACAAAGTAAATTTGGCTTTCTCTTAGAAGCATTTGAATATGGTACACCACCGCATGGTGGCATCGCCTACGGTTTAGATCGTTTGGTAATGTTGCTAGCTGGAGAAGAATCTATTCGAGATGTCATTGCTTTTCCGAAGACACAACAAGCGCGTTGTTTGTTAACAGATGCACCTTCGAGTGTAGATGCTAAACAGTTGAAAGAATTGCACGTTGCTTCGACTTATAAACCAAAGTCTTAGTGAACTAAATAATTGTCTAAGTAAGGTGGACAATGCCCACTAGCCTTTTCCAGGTGGGTAAAATTTTCGGACAATTCCTCTTCTCTCTGTGTTCTCTGCGCGGTAGTCGCTCATGGGGGAAACCCCCTTGGCGCTAGCCTCTCCCTTTGGGAGAAGACCGCGCTGCCTTGCCTCTGTGGTTCAATAAATCACTTTTAAACCGCAGAGCCACAGAGAGCGCAGAGAACACAGAGATTTTAGGAGTGAATTTGCAAGGCGTATTGCCTTAAGAGCGGAATTACCATAAAAAGCAAATCCCCTAAAAACAAAAAAAACCCGCCGTAGCGGGTTACACAACAAACTAAGAACAATGAAAACCTGACTTAGCTGGAATATCTCATTTCAGCTTCAAGTTGACGAATCAGTTGTTCGTCGCCCTTTGCTTTGGCCACTTGCAGGCGATGCTCTAGGCTTTTTTGAATATTCTCTCTGTGAGCTTCTTGTGCTTTTCTTGTACTTTGTAGTCTACCTTGATTCATAGTGATTACCTTCTTTAATTTTTCACTTTATGTCTGCTATTGTTAACATAACACATATTTTGTAGCTGTTGCTACAGAATTTTATAACTTAATGTATATTTTAACAAAAATATGTCTGAGGAGCGGATAGGTCAACAACGACTCATGACTTTTCTAAGCGATTTTGGCGATCGCGATATTTATGTAGGCGTAATGAAGGGAGTCATAGCCCAAATCAACCCCAGACTGAGGGTGATAGACTTAACGCATCAAATTCCACCACAAGACATCGCCGCAGCCAGGTTTTGCCTGATGAATGCTTATCCCTATTTTCCCGTTGAGACAGTGCATCTGGCAGTAGTAGATCCGGGTGTGGGAAGCAAGCGACGAGCGATCGCAGTAGAATTTGCTCAAGGGTTTCTAGTCGGCCCAGATAATGGTATCTTTAGCGGGGTACTTAGTCAAAGTCCGGCGATTGCAGCCGTAGAACTTACAAATCTTAACTATTGGCGAACTCCTCAACCAAGCAAAACTTTTCACGGTAGAGATATTTTTGCACCAGTGGCAGCTAGTCTTGCTAGTGGTGTCTCCCTCAAACAACTAGGACAAGAAATTGATCCAGCAAGTTTGGTCAAACTGGATATAGGCGACTGCAAGCAGATAAGCAATGGTGTAGTCGGTTGCATTCAATATATTGACCACTTTGGCAACCTAGTGAGCAACATTCCAGCGAGTTACGTACAAGGCAAAACTTGGTCTGTGCAAGCTGCTGGGTTGAGTATACCAAGTTGTAAAATTTACAGTGATGTCAACGTGGGAGAGATACTAGCTTTAGTTGGCAGTCACGGCTGGGTAGAAATTGCCATTAATAGTGGTAATGCTTACTCCCAGTTGCATTTAGATTGGCAAGCACCGCTTCAAGTTGTTCTAATGTGAACCAATCACACTGATTAAAACTCTTCACTTAAGTAGGATCGGCGAAATTAAAGCTAACTGGCTAAGGCTGTCATTTGTCCTTTGTCATTGGTCATTAGTAAGGATTTTAAGCTTATTTATGTTTCGCAACATACTTAGTTTTTTTACGCCAACTTACTTAGCGCTCTTCCATTACTCTCAGAAAACAATAATCGAAGCAGAAAACTGAAACTATGACTAAATCAAGGTTTGAGGGTTTATTTTCTAATATAAATTTAAAAATGTAGCCAAAACCTGGAAATTGAAGTCTCGTAGCCTTGCAGCGATTGCTTTCTCCAAGAGTGATGGAAAAGGGTTAGGTGAGTTACAAAATCCACGAATTACTCATCATATCAAATATGGCGTTGCATATTTGCGGAATAATTTGGCAACTTTTAAAATTACCTCCTGCCCCCTGCCTTCTCCCCTCTTCACATCCACCCCCCAACTTCCGCATCAGTTAAAGGTTTCTCTAACTTGCTATATTCCGTCTGAGCAGCCCGCAATACGTGTTTCATCTGCACTGCTTCCCCGGCATCGGCGGCGAGGAAAGCTGCATTTAAGGCTATGTTGCGGATGTTACCCCCAGCGACATTTAGCCGTGCTAGTTGCAGAGCATCTAAGTCTGCGGTTGGGGTGTCGGCGGGAAAGACGCGCCGCCAAATCTCGGCTCGTTGTGTTGTATCGGGGAAGGGGAATTGCACCACGAAGCGAATTCGGCGCAAAAAGGCTGTATCAATTGCACTTTTTAAGTTCGTAGTTAGGACTGCTAAACCTGGATAGCTTTCCATGCGTTGCAATAGGTAGCTAACTTCAATATTGGCATAGCGATCGCGGGCATCTTTAACTTCACTACGTTTGCCAAATAAAGCATCAGCTTCATCAAATAACAAAATCACCCCGCCTTGTTCAGCAGCATCAAATACCCGGCGCAAATTCTTCTCTGTTTCGCCAATATATTTGCTAACTACCGATGATAGGTCAATGCGATAAAGGTCGAGGCGCAATTTATGGGCGAGTACTTCTGCTCCCAAGGTTTTACCAGTGCCGCTAGCACCTGCGAATAAGGCACTAATTCCCAATCCTCTAGCACTTTTGCCAGCAAAACCCCAATTATTATATACAGTACTGCGTTGCCGCACATGAGCCGCAATGTCTCGCAGAACTTGTTTCTGTGCCTCTGGCAATACCAAATCTTCCCAATCACCAGATGGCTCAATCCTTTGGGCGAGTTCATCCAAGCGCGGACGTGCTTGCACACGGCAGGCATCCCATAAAATGCTAGTGATATCGTTGTCTGGTTTTTGTGCTAATTGTCCTGCGGCTTCTGCACAAGCAGCCCGAATGGTTGCAGCACTTAGGTTAAACTGATCCACCAGAGTTTTAACTTGCCCGTTCATTTGTGATGCCATTGAACCTAGGGCATCTTGCCAAACTGTACCTTGTTCTTTGCTAGTTGGTTGATGTACGTCAAAATTAACTACCAGGCGTTGTCCTAGTCCAATCCGTTCTCGACTCGTAACTATTAAAAAGCCCTTGGTGCGTTCGATGAAACGAGCGATCGCATTCAGCCGCGCCATATCATTATTATCTAGTTCGTTGCAGTCTATGAGTAACGCACACTTACTTAAAATCGTCTCACGAGTCCACAGGCGGATCAGATTATCTAACTCGCTAGGTGCTAAGGGAATAAGTTGTGCAGGCATTACCCACAAACTTAAACCCTGGAGTTGACAAATGGTTGCGGCAATGGCGCGTTTGCTAGTAGTTTCGCTACTAGATAGCTGCACGATTGGTAAGCTATTAATTTTCTCAGCTTGCGACCAAACTGCTGCTACTCGCTCTGCTAAATCTTGGTGCGAGGGGACTAAATCGCTAACCTCTTGTAATGGTTCAATGATGCCAGCTAATCGTTCGTCAAGATATTGAATGCCCGTGAGATAATGTAAAATTCGTTCGTCAATTCTTACGGGACTGAGAGTCAAGGCATGACCATCACCAATTTGAATTAATCGCCAATGACGTAAGGGAGCATTTGGAGCGATCGCATCCCAGTGGACATTAGGTAAAGCGGACAGAGCTAAACTTAGAGTTGGGTAAGCTCGTTGTAAATCTCCATGAGCTATAGCGCACAATTTAGCAAAATCTCCATTCAATTCCATGCCTGCACACAACAGCAACAAATCACGTTCAAAGGATGAGAGGTTAAATATTTTGCATACTCTCTCCAATGCCGATGGTGCAGGCATTGTCGCCGCCGCTTCCTGTAACGCTTGCTGTAAATTCTCTTGATTTTGATCTTTTGCTGTGTGATTTTCTAAAATCCCACGCACTATGGCAAGGGCTGCTGATAGATAGCGGTAGTTTGCCTCATCCCAATTGCGATTTATTGTAGCATTCATAAGATTGTCACCTGTGGCGAATCATAAGCTCCAGACTGATTCTTCTTGTGCAATGGGCTTTCTGCCCCATCTACTTGCACCCGAACAATATAAGTCCCTGGCTTTACATTTTTGACAGGAATAGTAATTGCATCGGTGTCTTCAGTGCGTGGTGCAACCAAGAAAGAGTAAGCTACCGGACTATTAACTGATACTTCATTGAGTAGTAAAACTACTCGCTGTGCCTTGCCAACTTTGGGCTGGAATTTAACGGTAATTTCTGCTGTGCGTAAATTGTCGCCGCTATTTTCCACTTGAGCGACAAATGCTGTAATTGTTGGATGGATGACAAAAGCTGCAACGTTTGATTCAACTACATAATCTGTTTGTCCTCCATTGCCCATTGTTAGATGGACAACTTGGATAGCTTGCACACTTGCATATAAATCCGATGGAATTAACAGGCTAATTTGTGTTTCTTTAACATCATGAGGTACTAGTAAATTCTCCATATTACTCAAACGAATTCGGGTAATCTCACCGCGTAAACGTTTACCACGAATTACTAATGTTGTGCCTGGAACAATCATTTGATCGGTCTTTGCCGGAGTCATAACTTGCTCTATAGTCGGTTGAGACAAGGGCATTATGTAGACTTCAGAATTTTCAGGTTTGCTACTCTCAATCAATACCATTGATGCCAGATAGGTAGCTGAAGGTCGATAGTGTGTTTGTAACGCAGACCATAATTTAGAAGTTTCTTCCATGTTAAAAAACTCTGGAGTCAGTTTAATCTGACCAATTTGTTCAGCTAAATCAGGTACAGATACACTTGCTACAGCTTGCGAAAAAGCACTTGAGGTATTGGTTGTAGAGGCATTTATCAGAGTATTCTCAATAATATCCGATGTGATGGCTGGGGTTTTGTGTAATAAATGCATTGCATAGCCTAATAAAAGCTCTGCCTGAAAATCCTTGGCTCCATACGCTGTTAGTAAGTAATGGAGGTCAAGAGCTAGTGGCGGAATCTGAGAGGATGCGTTTCCATTTATACGCGAATGTCTGCTGCGAAATTCCTGAGATACCCAATCGACATTGCGGTTCTGTGTTACTTGATAAAGAAAGAGGTTGATTTGAGCCCGCTCGTCAGCTTCAACTGAAATTCGATCAGGCGGTAGGGCAGTTACAATCACATCACCAACACTAGCAGCGATCGGATCGCTGACTAAGCCATTTTCCAGCAAGACTTTTAGTACTGCTGTCACGGCGGCTATAGAGAGTACATTACTCATCCTCGTTCCTCATGGCAATAGCACATCTTAATCATGTACGCCAGAGTACATTGACAGAATATATTTTGCAAAACTTTAAATATTCTGTAACAGAGACTATCCGCATAGCATACGAAGTATCAGCACTAATGAAGCTAAAGACCTCGTATAATTTACGTTAACTTCACATCAGGAACCAATTTAAAGTACCTTAGGGCTGAATTTTAAACATTTTATCAAATTGCTAACATTATTTTAAGTTATTAATATGTTAAGCTGAGTATAATCAGATAAACGCTAAGTAATATATATTACTAATGTTCATCTAAGTTACCAAGTAAGCAAAATATTTGTAATACTAGTAGTATATCTGACTAAAGTTAAAACCTTAAAGTAACTAGGATGGGTTCCCCCAGATGAAATCCCCACCTCCTTCAAATTCTTGGATTGGTCGCTTGGTAGGTGATAACGAGCGATATCGTTTAGACAAACGGTTAGGCGGGGGTGGCATGGGAGATGTCTTCCTGGCAACGGACACCCGTGTGGGTCAACAGGTAGCGTTGAAGTTGCTCAAAGATACGCTGGTGGCATCACAAGAAATGAGAAAGCGTTTTGAGCGTGAGGTAGCAGTTTGTGCTGCTTTGCAAAGTGACCACATAGTTAAAATTAGTGATTGTGGATTCACCCCAGAAGGCTTTCCATTTTACGTAATGGAATATTTACGCGGGCAAACGCTCAGACAATTACTGCTGCGCGAGAAGCGGCTATCTGTTGAGCGGGCGGTGAAAATTATGGCGCAAGTTTGCAAAGGTTTACAGCTTGCCCATCAAGGGGTTACTCTCCAACGGGAAGGCGGAAAAAACACTGAGCATATTCAGGTAGTTCATCGTGACCTGAAACCAGATAATATATTTTTAGTACCTACAGATTTGGGTGAGTGGGTAAAGGTTTTGGATTTTGGTGTTGCCAAAATTCGGAGTGAATCTTCAGAAAATGTCAATATTACCAATATCACCAGTACTTTTATTGGGACATTTCGTTATGCACCTCCTGAGCAAATCCAAAGCGATAAAAATCTGGATGCAAGGGGTGATATTTACAGTTTAGGAATTATCCTTTATGAAATGTTGAGTGCCGCCGATCCATTTGGAATCAGCATTAAGGGTAGTCATGTCAGCGAGGCTTCTTGGGTATTAGCTCATGCCTATGAACCACCGAAACCACTGCGATCGCAGCCAGGTTGTGAGCATTATTCCACAGAATTGGAAGCGGTGGTGATGAAATGCCTCCACAAGAACCCAGCTAACCGATTTGCAACAGTAGAAGAACTCAATCTTGCCTTGCAAGCTGCTGCCAAATCTGTCACAAACACTATTAATTTACCTGGAAAAGCTACCGGGCAATCACAACCTTCCTACAATCAAGGTTCAAACCACGAAACTGTTCCCAGACAATCAAACGACGACACCGTTCTCCGTCCCCCATCTGCATATAATCAGGGTTCAAACCACGAGACTGTTCCCAGACAATCAAACGACGACACCGTTCTCCGTCCCCCATCTGCATATAATCAGGGTTCAAATCACGAGACTGTTCCCAGACAATCGAACGACGACACCATTCTCCGTCCCCCATCTGCATACAATCAAGGTTCAAATCACGAAACTATTCCCAGACAATTTAACCCGATTGAGCAAAACCAATCAGAGGAAACAGTTCCTCCCCTTCAACCTGGATACAACCAAGGTTCAAATAACGAAACAGTTCCGAGGCAGTTTAATCCAGTTGAGCAAAATCCACAAAGTCCTGTGAATAATCCCAACCCCAGCAAACCGGACGTGACCTTATATCAACCACGACCTGGGGCAAATCCAGGTGGACAACAAGTGCCACCAGATAAGACGTTGTTTCAACCACGACCTGGGGCCAATCAAGGCGGACAACAAGTGCCACCAGATAAAACATTGTTTCAACCGCGACCTGGGGCAAATCAAGGTAGACAACAGGTACCACCCGATAAAACATTGTTTCAACCGCGACCTGGGGCGAATCTTAGCGGACAACAAGTGCCACCAGATAAGACATTGTTTCAACCGCGACCTGGGGCAAATCAAGGCAGACCACAAGTGCCGCCAGATGTGACAATGTATCAGCCACGACCTGCATCAAATCAAGGTAGACGACAAGTACCACTAGATGACACTATTTACCAACCAAAGCTAAGTGAGCAGCTAGCTACGAAAATTACTCCCAATTTTTTGCGAATCTTGGGAGTAGTTTTGGCCATTGGCCTGGCTTTAGCCTTGGTGGCCTATATTTATACTCAATTTCGTAAAGAACCTAGCAACCAGCAAATACCTAATAGCGATCGCATTCAGAACTAATTCAGCTAATAATATGTCTCCACAAGGGTTATGGATAAAGCATATTTCATTCTCGGAGATGTCTTTTACCTATATATATTCATCCCAAGCTACGGGAAAAGAATAATCTGAAAACGCCGAGAAATCACGATTGTCGCTGCGGGTTTCTTCATCCAAAAACTTGACAACTTTGTTATAAATATCTTGTGCTTGTTGCGGAGAATCACCGATGCTGGTTAATCCCAACTTGCCAAACTGCGAAAGACAACCCATGAGATGAAACACTGTGCCAGTCTCTGTACCAGTGTCAAAGTGTAGTCTGTGGTCAGCGATGATATCCATCAAATCATTAGGTAATAATCCCTGATAACGCTCTTTTTGCAAATTATCAGTAGCAATGTAGTATTTTGGACGACCTTGCTGACTATAAAATAAGCCCGTGGAAAGGTCATAGCGACCGTTTGTTAATAATTTCAGCGTCATGAATGGATGAGTTGTGCCACCTTTACGCAGATTAATTTCGATCGCCTGAATATCCCACTCACCGTTACCCTTGTCAACGGTGATAAAATCTACGCCAAATCGCTCTAAAGTACCTTTCTCTGCTAGCTTTCTACCAACTTGTAGCCCTAATTGTTGTAATTGCAATCGATAGCTTTCATCAGCCGGGAAGCGACAACCAAGATAAATCTGACCGTCTGGGCCTCCGAGAATTTGGTCATGGGTTGAAAGGATTTCCACTTTACCAGTGGGTGTGATCCGTCCTTGGACACTGGGCGATCGCTTTATTTCCCCTTCCACAAATGCTTCGGCAATTGCCCCTAATTCTGGGATTCTTCCCGAAAAATTATCCCAAGTCTCAAGTTTTGCTTGAAAGCGCATTGTTGAGAAGCGATCGCTAATTGCTGCGACCCTTTGAGCATGAGTACCAATACCTGGTGCTAAATTCTCAATTGGCCTGAGATCGAGCAAGGCATTTCCCTCTCCCGAAATACCTTCGTTGAGTTTTACCACTACCCGTTTTAATGTTGGTTGTCTTTCCCACAAATCACTGGTAGCTTCTGCCAAATCTGTGTGGTTCCAAAGTTTTTCGCTGCCATCTGGATGCGGTACTCCGCTTTCCTTGAAGATTTGCCGACTACCGCTTTTTGTCCCCCAAATCTGTAAATCTGGTGCAGCAGCATACAGTGGTACACCCAATTTTAAAGACAATTCGCCTTCCCAGTGCGAAGAGTTGTAGCAAATCATAAATGATTTATCTAGCCTCAAAGATTGATGAATTCGCTCTAGTAGACGGGGGCGTTCTAAAATCTTTTGGCTGAGAGGTTTAAGGGAAGAATCGTAAGTAGAAAGTAGCAGCAAGCGATTGCGAGCATGAGAAAAGGGAATTCCTGGCAAAAGTTGCAGATAATAATCAATGATACTAGGATGCAGTGGTACTGATGTTACATAAATCAGGCGAGTCCGGGGATTCTGCAACCGAATTAAAGAAAATAGTAATCTTTCTTCATAATGTTCGCAGCCTTCGATCTTTTGGAGTTCGCGCTGATCGAGACTCAGGGAGGGAATAATTAAAATATCCGCTTCACTATTGTCAAATGACTCGATCGTTTTCCAGCGATCGCGCAGGGTTAATTGTAATTGGCGAAACTTTTCAACCTGCTCTAACTCGGAAATATTTAGTATTGCCATAACCCCTACCCTCTAATAATCCCAATGTAGCGCACCACGCAGGCTTTTGGCCTATTAGTTTGGTAACTAGTAAGCAAGTACTTTATCTTACAAAAATGTGGCTATGCAGATATCAGCTTAAATTAATACTAATTAAGCTAAAACGCATAATACAACTATTCTGTCAAGCTACTTTTAAAGGTTTGTAGTAATGAGTTTATTACTTAGAAAATAAGGACTAAACTCATTAATCTAAAATTGTCAATAGGACTCATGTTTTATTACGTGAAAAAACTCCGTACTGCCTCTTACCTGCACACGCAAGTAACTATGCCTACGCTCCTGTGAGGGATACAAAAATCAAAGCGCATTCCTATATCCATAAATTTAAATTTGACAGACTGGTAGGTAGTTGTGTAACTACAAAGTCAAAAAGTATAAATCTATATTTTCATTTATCGAAAATGGCACGGTTCTTGAGTGAGCTAGAAGAAATCATAATTAACTCATAGAATAATTTTTATTATCTAATTTATGTTCCGTCTTAAGGTTGAGCCAACTTTAGCTTAGTTTACCTCTATGGAGCGATAAATTACAGCAAATTAATAGTTAATTTAATAGTAGATGAAAGAGATAACTATTTCATCAAATCATAGTTTTATACTTGTTTTTGCCGTCAGGTGAATAGTGTCTGTCATATTTGAGTATAAATAATGTCAGCCGCCTACGATTGCTAGAAATTAGTGCCTTCGGTACGAATTCGGGATATGTATATCCGAAAAGTTGCAAATGGCAAGTAAAAGCCAAAGTAGAAAATAAACCTTGGGTTAAATTTTTGATCCAGGGTTTGCTTTTGAAAATGGCTAATGAGAAAGATGGGGGTAATAAATGCCCAATTCAATATTCAATTACCAAGAAAAAACCTATGCCTAAATCAAAAGAGAAAAAAGAGAAAAAAGAGCAAACATTGCAGCCGCCACAGCAGCAAGAAGTGCCAGGTGTTGAATCAGAAATGACACCAAAACCGAAAGCAGATGATGCCAAGTATCGAGGTAGTGGCAAATTACAAGATAAAGTAGCATTGATTACGGGTGCAGACAGTGGTATTGGTCGTGCTGTAGCGATCGCATTTGCTAAAGAAGGTGCAGATGTGGCTATCCTTTACTTGAATGAACACGATGATGCCAAAGAAACAAAACATTTGGTAGAAAAACAAGGTCGTCGTGCAGTAACTATCGCAGGCGATATTGGTGATGAAACTTTTTGTCAGCAAGCTATTCAACAAACAGTTGGTGAGTTTGGCAAACTCGATATTCTCATCAACAACGCCGCCGAACAACATCCTAAAGAAAGTATTGAAGAAATCACTGAAGAACAATTAGAGCGAACTTTCCGCACTAATATCTTCTCAATGTTTTTTATGACTAAAGCTGCACTCAAACATTTGCAAACAGGCAGTGCTATCATCAATACCACATCGGTAACAGCTTATAAAGGTAGCCCACATCTGCTAGATTATTCTTCTACAAAAGGTGCGATCGTTGCTTTTACTCGCTCCTTATCACAAAATTTGGTGTCAAAGGGAATTCGCGTTAATGCTGTCGCGCCAGGGCCAATTTGGACACCTTTAATTCCCTCAACGTTTCCAGAAGAGAAAGTTGAGAATTTTGGGAAACAAGTACCAATGCAACGGGCTGGACAACCAGAAGAAGTAGCCCCCAGCTATGTATATCTAGCATCTGATGATGCTTCTTATGTCTCTGGACAAGTTCTGCACGTAAATGGTGGCGAAGTTGTCAATGGCTAATTAAAAAAGAATTCAGAAGTCAGAATTTAGGAGTCTGAATCAAGACGCTCGATAGCGCAGACTTTACGTTGCGCTATCCACTTTCTTGTACCAGAATTCATTTTGTTAGCGGATAGCTAATACCAATTTAATGTAAAGCTGCATAGTAAAGAGCTTCTAGAATAAAGTTATAAGAAGAGACAGAAATTACTTGCTCAAATGTAAGTTGGTCGAATCTGACAATAGTGTTTGATGTTCTTAGAACAGTCTTTTTATCAAGACTATTAATCCAAAATTGGTATAAGCATCCTATTTGAAAACATTGGCAAACCTAAAATTAGCGGGGATTTTTGTCCCGCTAATTTTTAATTTTTGAAGTTATACCAATTCTATGTGAGACTGCACTTTATTCATGTAGGAGAAATTCATAAATTGCTCCAGCAATCTATAGTTTTACATCAGTCTTCTAAGCGCATCTTCATACAGAAATGGTATTAGATATTAATCTACTTCCAGTCCTTATCTGCTTGTGAAAGCACGTAAGCAGCTACATTTTCAATTTGGTCAGCTTTCAAACGTTTGCCGAAGGCAGGCATAGCATTTTTACCATTTGTAACTTGGGCAATAATTGCCTCTGCTGAGTACAAACCATACTTTTCCAAAGCTTCCTTCTTCAGGTTTTTTGCTGCTTGAACCAGATTCTTACCTCCCGCATGACAAGAAGCACAATTAGCACTAAATACTTTAGCTCCACTAACGGCATCTCCTGCCAAAGCTGGATTACTGAAGGCAAAGGTGAAGATTGCTATGCCTAACAGTATGACTGTAATCATTTTTTTCATTTCGTGTTCTCTCTACAATAACGGCTTATTGGGTGCAATATCCTCTATAATTGTCAGTTGAGCCGCTCTGATAGTCAAACGACATACTGTCAAACTTCGCTTTAAAGCTTTGGGTTTTTGAGTGTTTTGGATTTTAACACAAAGTTATATCTAGCTCTAAATTATTTTTCATTTTTTTCAGAAAATATGAATCAGTTTATCTTTGACTTAATATGTCTTTATTAAGACTAAAAAAACTTATTAATTAGGTACAAAAAAACTGATTTATCTTGAGCAGTATTTGTGCAAAATTGTCAATTATAAATTATTAGGGACTCCAAGTAAAAAACATTCCAAAACTGACGCAAAAATTCTCGCTATTTCTCCTATCTCTGTATTCTCTTTGCGGCAGTCGCTCATGGGGGAAACCCCCTCTTTCAAGGGTAGGTTTTTTAGAATCTCAAAAATAGTTGAGAAAATTCTCAATTGTTTAACGTGGTTTGGTCATTTCAGGATTGAGGAATCCTTAACGAACTATGTGTTTTCTGGTTGATTTCTAGCCAGTTGTGATGAAGCGGTGACGCTTGCTCTGCTTGTTTACTGCATCCACCATTTAAGGTAGTTTACAGAGCTTGAGCGTCAACAACTGGCCATTGGGTGGGATTTTTGAGACGGGAATCGATCCCTTGTGGAAGTTTCTCAATGTCCCAGTAACCCTGCTGATATATCAATTAAAACTGGAACATAAAAATTTTGGATGCCAAATTGCCAAAAGCACTCAATCAATTTTAACTAGGGTAAACATAGGCGTTTTTATACCATAAAAAACGCCCCAGATTCCCTCTGGAGCGACTTTGCAGTCGTGATTTTGACTCAGAATTATATCAAAAAGTGATGCAGAGCTTTATATATAGGAAGTTTAGTAAGCCCTCTTGTTCAATTAGGGTTCTGGCAAATCCGGTTAATTTGCATTTTTATAATTTTTCCTGAATGAATGTCCTGTTTTACCTTTTTACCTGCTGTAGATGTGATTAGAAACGCAAGGATTATTGGGGAGAATTCTTTGAGCATCGAAAACGACGGTCGCGGCAGTGGCAGGAATTGTTATAGCTTTTGTATTAGTTTATAGATAGCGTAGGCGCAGACCGCCTTCGACATCGCTATCAGCTCGTGAAGTTTCCTTATTTAAAGTGGTGTTATGTTGAATGGGGCAAGAGTGATTAAGATGGTTAATGTCTTTTCCCTGCTCCCAGATATAGTTCACCCACTTTAGGATCGTTCAACAGTTCTTGACCAAGGCCTGATATAGCATCGCGTCCAGACTCAAGTACATAGCCGCGATTAGCCATCTCTAAGGCTTTACGGGCATTTTGTTCTACTAATACGATCGCAGTTCCCGCCTGATTAATTTGTTTAATCTGCTCAAATACTTGTGTCACTAAGATCGGGGATAAAGCAGCAGATGGCTCATCCAAAATCAGCAAACTAGGTTCCAACATCAAAGCTTTGCCCATCGCTAGCATCTGGCGTTCTCCTCCAGAGAGAGTACCAGCGCGTTGACGACGGCGATCGCTCAGTTTGGGGAACATGGTAAATATTTTATCTTTAATTGGTTTCAGAGGAACATTAAGTACAAAAGCACCCATCTCCAAGTTCTCTTCAACACTGAGAGAGGGGAAAACATTGGCGATTTGCGGTACATAGCACATTCCTCGTTGAACAATTTCATTGGACTTTAGCCCCACAATATTTTCACCTTTGAAGGTAATTGTGCCTGTGTGGGGGATCAAAAGCCCAAAAATTGTTTTTGCCAAAGTAGATTTACCAGCACCGTTGGGGCCAATCACTGTTACCAATTCTCCTGGGGCAACCAGGAAATTTACACCTTGCAGGATATCTACATCTTTGATGTATCCAGCATGGACATTTTGTACATCTAGTAAATAGTCATTTGTCATTTGTCATTTGTCATTTGTAGTTTGTCATTAGGTAAAAGGGGCAGGGAGCGTGGAGCAGTGGGAGAAACCCATAAATTAAATTTATGGGCTTGAGGCAAGGACGTATTATTTCTTATAGCGCTTTCCGCTCAAAATAAATATTTTTACTTTTGAGAATAAATAAATTTATTTGCTCTGAAACCCTTGTATTAATATATTTCCCCTGCTCCCGTTCGGCTACGCTCACGGCAAGCCTGCTCTCTGCTCCCTTGCCTCTTTGGTCAACAGTCAAGTCAAAAAATAACTATTGACTGTTGACTATGGACTATTACGGAGTTTTTTGCAACTCCGGTCTTTCTTCTGCCAGAATTGCCCCTTCTACTGGGCAAACTTGGAGACATATACCACAGTCGATGCAAGTGGCAAAGTCAATCCAGTACCAATCAGTTCCCTTGGCATTTTTGCCTGGGCCATCATGAATACAAGCTACTGGACAGGCATCTACGCAGTCAGCTACGCCTTCACAGACTTCTGTAACAATTGTGTGCGGCATATTCTCGATTCCCTCTTTTCTGTATCGGCTATTTCTAGCCTAGCAGGGGAGGTGTGGGAGGTGTGGGAAGTGTGGGAGGTGTGGGAGGATGGGGAAGAAATCTGACCCCGCACACTCCCCACACTCTCCTGCCTACAGTATCGTGAGAAATCCGGGACAAGGAGAAATTATTGAACAAGTCGCTTCCTTGTTTCCCCCCTCTTCGTTGTCTCTTCTCTATGCCCCATGCCCAATTCCCAACTCACTTAACGCAATGACTCAATTTTGGGCGAACCATCAACTTTGATCCAAGCAATTTGGGCTATGCTGCGATCGCGTGCATATTGGCGAATAGCGTCTGCATCCCTTCCCCCTAAATCAATTTCTACCCGCACTAAATGGGTGGAATCTCTAAGTTTTTGCGCGTAGGCAAAAGCAGGGGCGTTAGCACTCGCCGTCTCTGGTACTACTAACCAGTTACTTGCTGGGGTTACTTGCGGTAATTGTTGAGTAGATAACAAAATTTGGTATAAATCTTCGATGTTGAGTCCAAAACCAATTCCGGGGATATTTTCTCCTTGGGGATGATATAGACCCAAAAGCTGGTCGTAGCGACCACCACGCCCTAAAACTCTGGCTTGGGATTCGGTGTCGTTGACAACTTCAAAGACAATACCAGTGTAGTAATCTATGGTCTGGATCAGGCTGAGATCGAGGATTAAGGGAAATTTTTTCTCTGATTCTAGTAATTCTACTAGGGATTTGAGGTTATTCACTGCCTCTCGCTGTTCTTCGTCTAGATCCAAACTACTAACTTTTTGTAACACGTCTGCACTGGGGCCGCGCAAATCCAGCATGATTCTGGCGCGATCGCGTAGTTTGTCACTCAAGGGTAAAGTATCTATGGTAATGCGGTCGAGATGAGCGATCGCACTGCGAACTTTATCCTGCAAATTAGCCGGAAATGCACTCAGGAGCGATCGCGTAATTCCCGCTTCACCTAAAATTAAGTGCCATTGTCGCAAACCCAATGCTGCTAAACAATCTGCTACTAACAGCAGTACTTCCGCATTCGCCAGCAATCCGCCAGCACCTAACAACTCTACCCCAGCTTGATAAAACTCTTGCTGGCGATTATGCCTACTTTCCCACGTGCGGCGAAACACATTGGCATTGTAGTACAACCGTTGCGGATAAGTTGCATTTGCCATACGAGTGACAACTGTACGAGCAATGGATGCTGTTAATTCTGGACGTAGCCCTAATTCATCATCTTCGCCATTTTGTAGTTGAATCACCATCTGGCGCTGAATTGCTTCCCCTGCCATCAAGGTATCCATACGCTCTAAAGTTGAGGTGATAATCCTGTGATATCCCCAACGATGAAACACCTGCTGTAACCGATCTTCAATCCAGCGTTTTTTCTCCACATCCAAGGGCAATAAATCCCTGGCACCCGATGCTGGTTGATACACCATTATTTTTTCTTCCCACCAAACAAACCACCGAACAAACCACCACTACCAGATTTATCTGGTTGCTTATCTCCATTATTGGCGGATGAAGTCACCTTATGATCGCTAGGTTGTTGTCCTAATGCCTTGTCTATTTTTGGTTTCCATTGCAGAGCCATTTCGTCACTAGGATTTAACTTTAAAGCGTTTTCAAAGTGGATTTTTGCCATTTTTAGCTGATTTTGCCTCAAATACACCATTGCAATCAAGCTATGACAGCGACTATTTTTAGGTTCTAGCTTCAGGGCATCTTGCAACTCTACTTTGGCTTGGGCAAATTGGTTTTTGTCAATCAAAGATTGAGCGCGACGAACATACTGTTCTACAACCGTGTCTTCTTTTGGTGGCGCTGGTGCTGGCGCTGGTGCTGGTTCTGGGAGTGTATTTTTTGGTGTACTTGGTTGAGGTGTATCTGATTGAACTTTGGGTTGAGCAGGTGGCGGTGGCGCGGCGGATGTTTTGCTTGCACTCCGCATTAAATAGACTAAATTCAACTCACTAATTTGGGCAATGACTTGCTGCACTTGGTCTAAAGAATCATATTGGCTTTGAGCTAGTTTAGCGATCGCACTTTTATAGATATGCTCGAAATTAGGTGACTGGACTAACTCTTTAGCCAAATCGGTGGTGAGAGTTAACGAAGCAGACTCTTGTAACAAGCGCTTACCGATTTGCGACAAAATTAAAATATATTCCGTGCGAGTGCGATCGCCAGCAAGTTTTTCGTAAGCCGGGTTAACCAACTTTGATAAAAATTCGTTTCCTAGCTGCTTTTGTTCATCACTTTCAGTAAACCTACTATCCGGATGTAAGCGGCGGGCAATTTGGAGATAGCGTTTCCGAATCTCTTTGACATCCGCATCAACTGGAACGCACAATATTGCGTGATGATCTATGAAATCATATTTAAATAATCCACGATCTATTTTGAAAGACATATAGGGAATTTGCACCAAAGGAGCAGTTAGATTTTTTTTAGTTTACCCAAAGTCGAGGGTAAAGCTTCCACGTTCTACACCCATGCTGATAGTGGTGGAACTTGTAACAATTCGCTACTGAGGGAGTCGTGAATATAACCATTTGTTGCGAGAATTCTACCTGACTCAATTTTGACAGGAGTGCCATCGTAGGCGGTGACTTTGCCCCCAGCTTCTTGTAACAAAATTATCCCGGCGACAATATCCCAAGGAGAAAGCCCTCGTTCCCAGTAACCATCGACACGCCCACAGGCAACATAAGCCAAATCTAGCGATGCTGAACCGCTACGTCTAACCCCTTGCGTAAGGTGGGTAAGGTGACTAAATTCTGCGTAGTTGTTATCAGAGGTTTCACGGCGATCGTAGGCAAATCCAGTCACTAGTAGGCTTTTTCTCAGTTCAGATGTTGCTGAAACATTGATGGGACGACGGTTTCGCGTTGCTCCCAAGCCAGCACCAGCGCGGAATAGCTCATTGTGGAAGGGGTCATAAATTACACCAACTTCTGGAACGCCATTAATTAACAGCCCAATAGAAACTGCAAAAAATGGGTATTGATGGGCGTAATTGGTTGTGCCATCTAGAGGATCTATTGCCCAGAGGTATTCATTTTCTTGATTACCTAATTTCCCTGATTCTTCAGCGAGGATAGAATGCTGGGGAAAATGGCGACGCAAAATTTCTAAAATCAACTCTTCTGAGGCTTTATCAGCAGCCGTAACTAAATCACCAGGACGACCTTTTTCAATAATTGCGTCTTCTAACTTACCCAAGTAACCTTGCAAAATAGCACCAGCAGCTAAGGCTGCTTCTGTAGCAATATCTAGAAAAATTTGTATATTTGTCATTTGTCATTGGGTATTGATTACTTCTTCTTCACTTACTCACTCCCCCACTCAGCACGGGCTGAACGCCCCGCTACCGCTAACAGCACTCAGCACTAATTAAAGATTTTGGCGGCGAAACTCGGCGGGAGTGAGGCGCATGGGTTTTTCTGGGTTCCAGATTCCTTGGCCCATGAGTCTAGCCCATTGTTGGGCACGTTCTAAACGCTGGTCATATTTGTGGTTAGGCGATCGCCCAACAAACATTGCATTGCCTTGTTTAACTAATTCTTCATTCAATAACACCTTATTTTTCCATACATAAGCTAGAGTTCGCCCGATTTTATCTTTTGCTTCTAAATCAAACTCTAGTTCGACCAATTCTTCTACACCGCCAATAAGATTCTCTAACTGTTCTTTTGCTGCTTCTCCCCAAGGTCTCTGTCGCAAATCTGGTGCATCAACGCCAACTAACCGCACTTGAGAAATCAAATTCGGTTGTTCAGCCATTCCTAACACTTCCAAACTTTGCCCACTAACTACCCGTGCTACTTTCACCTGAGCCTGATTATTTAGCAACTGGTTTTTACTCTGGCAACTCACCAAGAGCAATAAGCAAACCAAAATAGTTATTTTTCGTACCCAGTTACCAATATTCCAAACCTTCACAAATTCTCCTATGGTCGCTGCTACGCCTAGCGAGTAGAACCTCTTGCCCCCTACCCCCTGCCCCACTTCGGCTACGCTCAGTGACCACCTGCCCCCTGCCTCCTGCCTCCTGCCTCCTGCCTTCTTCAATTGTTTATTCCTCATCTAACGGTAAACCCGCTTTTACTTTTCCCTTAGCAAAATAGCGTCCAAACTGGAGTTCGTAGACTTCATCTTCGTCTTGTGTCTCTACTTCCAAGTCAGAACGAGGATAACTCACACACAAAAGGGCATAACCTTGCTGACGTAAATCTGGTGATAATCCGATCGCCTCTGGTTGATAAATTTCTCCCGACAATACCCTGACAGCGCAAGCGGTGCAAGCCCCGTTCCGGCATGAAAACGGTAGTTCCACACCTTGTTTTTCGGCAGTGTGCAGGATATAGCGGTCTTCTGGCACTTGTAGGGTGTATGTTTTGCCAGTGGCGCGATCGCGAACTTTAATTGTGTATGTACGAGACATCTGGATTTGCATTGTGGAATTAGGACTTTCAGATTCAATCAAAGAATATCTTTCTTTATCTTTGCATTTTCTGGGATTCTATAGTATGATCGTAACTTGTGGCACCTGGAGAGGTGGCCGAGTGGTTTAAGGCGCAGACCTGGAAAGTCTGTTTAGGGAAACTTAACGGGGGTTCGAATCCCCCCCTCTCCGTTCTGAAACCTCAGGGTGGTTTCATACAAAGAAAGAAAAAACTTTGTGCAGTTGATTGGAGAGGGCGCGTTGTGCTTGAGGAATAGTTCGGAAACGAAGTTTGCGG
>NZ_JBALEQ010000118.1:0-3501 GCF_036917775.1 Nostoc sp. | reverse complement strand
GTTTTATCGTACAGAGTAACTAATTTAAGATGATTGCATTTACGGGCTACAGCCTAGCCACACAAGGGCTTTAACTGTTTTCGGAGATGTCTATTATGTAATCAAAATCATTATGAAGTTCTTGGTGATAGCGTTCAATATCGCTAATTCTCTGCGTTTGAGCTACACACCCTGCATTGATTGCTTTTTCATAAAGAAGATTATCGAATACAAATCTAGGTATACAATAACCTTTAAGCTCAGTGGGGCACAGATGGCTAATATCGTTTGAAACTCCGAGGAGAAAGCCATCAATTTGAGCGTACTCAGAGGCTAAACGTTTAATGTCCTGTGGATATATCCCCATTGTGGATAATGCTTGAACCGATCCAAGGCTGACTCCATCTCCACAAGTCTTATCTCTGGGAAAACAGTCTTTATCTATAAGCATAACTTGATGTCCGCTTTTAGCCAAGTGATAACCTGCGGAACACCCTGCTGGCCCTGCCCCAAGGACTACAATTTTAGACATGATTAAATTATCCTTATTATAATTTGTCTTTCTCAATGAACATAGTTTAAAAGGATGCCAACAATTTTACAAACTCATGAATTGCTTTATTATTTTTTAGACAAGTAATAAATAACAGACTTAGATTGGACTTTCAGATGATGGATATGCTTGCTTCTTTATAACTAATATCTAGTTAGTTATATTCTTTAGTACATCAGACTACTTATCCTAAGATTTTTCGATACCGAATCCGAGCCATAATCATAATATTCCCAGAAAAAAGAGTGATGAACCGCCACATGAACGGATAATTTTCTTTGCAGTTTTTTTGATGTTTTTCTGTTCGTTAACTTTTTCATCAGCCAGATAAACACCTAATAAAGCTCGATTAATCATTCGATGAAAGTGCTTGTGTGGTAAACAAGAAACAGCTTGATCAGCCTGCTTAAAAAAATAAGCAAACCGTTCACTTATTTCTTGTTCGTTGTTATAATAAGCGCAAAAATTTAAATCTCCACCTATGCGGTCTTCTTCTTGGTCGATAAAATAGTCAAGTAGGATATGAAGTCCTTGAACCCAAGGGAAGTAGCTAGTTTTAACTTTTGTAGCTAATTCTGGTGAGCAATCTGGATCGCTTGCATAGGCCACAAGGCAAAAAATTCCTAATGTTGAGCCAGTAGAAGCTGAAAATTCATACCACTTCATTTGAGGAATTTGGTTACGATGTCTTTCAAACCATGCTTCTAAGCGAGGAACTCGCTCGTTAACTTGGACGTGTTTATGAACTTGTAAATCACAATAATAATCAGCCAGATGATATAAACTAGGAGCCTGTCAAGAAACAACTTTTACAATTTATTATCTAGAAAGCTTACTGAGAAGGCATTTCTAGCTCAAAAGAGGCAAGGTTGTTACATGACAAGCTCTAGGGGCAATTACGTGATATGACGGTAGCTGCATTAATACATTTTGACAAGTTTTTACTAATTCCATCAGATAGCCGCCATCGTCTTGTTCTTGACTAAATTGGTAGTAATTAATGGATTTAGCACCAGGTGTCAAAGCATCTAAACAAGCTTGATGGAGAGTACGAAAATCTTTCGGATCTAAGGAAGTACTGCGATCACATAGGTTATCTAAATAATCGCTAATTGTTTGATAAGCAACAATAAAGCAGATTATTTGCTCAATTTCTTGTTTTGCAAGTAATCCATAGATAGAGCCACCTTCACAGTGGAAACTTTTATTTTTTATACTTAGTAAAGCCTGCTTACGTAATTCTGGGTTAGGAATTCGTTCAGCTTTTTCCTTCCAGAATTCTAAATGCTTATGAACTCGTGGAATCACATCATAATAAATTCTCAGCATCAGCATCGCAGAACTAGATGGAACTTCCAATAACAAAGCTTTTGGGAGAAAATCTTTGATATTTTTATTATGATTATGATCCTGAAATATGAGCATCATTATTTTTATAAAGGTTAATCATTAGCTGTTTTCAGATTAAACTTTAAACACTTAAAATACACCTATCCTTTGAAACAGCTTGGATTAAAATGCTATGCATAATTAGACATACTTAATAACAGAAAGGTTGAATCAAAATACAAAATTTTACATATCTAGTTACACTAACTTTAAAAAGCCTAAAATAGTCAAGGTAAATAAGATTTGGGTGTACCTCAGTAGACTAGAAAACACCATAACACTTAAATTCACATAACTAATTATTCGCGATCACCTTTTGGGGAAAACTTTTGATTTACTGACCCTAGTAGGTGATCAAAATTTTCGTGCAGATTTAAGCTCAAGGTAAATACTATGTTTTGAACCATATCATGAGCTAAAATTTAATTTTTTAGTACAAGTCACACTAATCTAAATTTTCTTCGTCTGTCTCAACACTTTTATGACTACGAATTTCATCTGAAGTGCGGGAAGACCAGGCAAGGACGAGCAGCAGTATCCCTAAAGCTAGTAAGAAGATACCGAACGCAATGATTTTACCCGTGGTAAATTCGACCAAACCTCGAACAATAACTTCTCGTAAGATCGAAACAATTGCTACCTCTACTGCCACTCCAACAGAAATCTGATGCTCTTGAAAATAAATTACTAAAAGCCGGAATAATTCCACCAAAATCAATAAAACTAAAGTGTCAGATGTAACCTGTTGGGGATTGTGAGCGCGTATCAAGGCAAGAAACATATCTCCCAACTGAACTACCATTGCACCAAAAAGGGCAACGCACAAAGATAGAACAATCAAGTCTTGAAAAAAAACGAGATTGTGAACAATACGAGTGCGCTTAAACCACCTCAACCTATACTTACGCATTCTAATCTTCTCTGATGTGGCTTTCCAACTTAAGGTTTTGGATAATTCATTTTTTGGAACACTCTAAAAACAGCACAACACTGGAAAACTCCTGTAAATCTAAAGCTTCAAAATTGATAGTCAAATTTTTAGCAATTGCCAGAGGTGACTTCCTTCAAGGATGAGTGTGACAGCCCATACAAAGATACTGATGCCAGCCGCCGCCGCTGCAATATCCTTAATCACGCCAATTCGGTTATCCTCTCGTTCCTCCACAAAATCACATAAGATTTCGATCGCACTGTTAAATAATTCGGCAACCAGCATCATCCCCGTTGCCAGTAAAATCAGAGTGACATCGACCCATTGCCGAAAGATAAATGAGAAGGCGAGAACTGGAACTGATAAAACAACTTTGTAAGCAACGCTAAAGTCAGAGATCACGGCGACATAAAGACCTGCCAGAACAATCTTGAGCTTTTGGATGGGATGATAACTCAATATATGGTCTCTTTTATATTTTTTGCGATCGCTCGCAGCTTTGTGACGGGAAAACATATAGTTTACCTTCAAACTCTTGTGTTAGAAATCAGACATGGGAGCATCCAGTTTTGGAAGATTTACCATTTATGGGAAAATGTAAAGAGAAATAATCCTGTGCGATCGCTGACAATGAACCAAGAGAAACAAG
>NZ_JBALEQ010000117.1:0-1565 GCF_036917775.1 Nostoc sp. | reverse complement strand
CACCTTCTGCACAAGAGTAGATAAGCACTGTCAAGCAGCAATTCAAAATTCAAAATTATTAATTCAAAATTAAAGGCAATTGGAGCTTGAACTCACCACTTTCTTGTTTTCTTGTTGACCGCCAAATCAAACATTGTTGCGGGGGCTTGTACCCACAATAAATAAATAAATAAATAAATAAATAAACTAGCCCTTATTTATATTTTGCGTGAATTTGCTGGAAATTATTGGCATTTTTAGTATAAAAAGTTATATTGCTATGGAGAGTCTCGAATGTTAAAGTTTGTCGGAGAAATAAGATCGTGACAATTGTAAATGTATTAAAAAAGTTATCAATAGCTTCTCCTTTCATCCTGGCAACAGCTTTAGTTTCTGCACCATCTGTATACGCATCTGAAGCGATACAGAGTTTCGCTGGTGGATCTAACTTCCCAGCTTTTAATGGTACAAATCAAACAATTGGTTGGTCATTCACTGCTAATGAAAACCTCTCGGTTACTGCATTAGGTTTTTACGATCCAACTCTTGCGAATCCTCTATCACAATCCCACTTAGTTGGTTTATGGACATCGGACGGGAATTTACTAGCTTCAACAACTGTCCAAACCACCAGTCCACTAACTGGAAGCTTTCGTTACCAGGATATTACGTCAGTCAATCTTCTTGCTGGAATGTCATACGTTATTGGTGCAGCAATAACTAGTCCATTTAGTGATATTTACACTGTTCCCGGATTTGTAAATACGGCTCCAGAAATTACTCTCACCAATAGCGCCAGAAATGGTTCATCCCAAGGCTTTAGTTTTCCTTCAACCCTGACAGCAGGTAACGGTAGGATTGGCCCCAATTTCAAATTTGACGTAGTTACCCAAGCTGTTCCCGAACCCGCCTCCCTGATTGGTATCTTAGGCTTAGGTGCTTTCGGTATCACATCTCTTCGTAAACGTAAGCAATTTGTTACAGAATAAACGAACGGACATTAAATAGGACTTTATGTGCTTCTTTGCCTCTCCCTTGCGCGTGCGCTGGGGGAGGCGCTTCGCGCTCTTGGGTGTAAGTAGTTCGATGGAGTCGGGGCTTACCACCAAATTGAGACAATTTAGTTCAAAGAGTAAGGAATGTGGTTGGCAGGGTAGGGTTCAAATTGTTTGATTTATGCAAGATATCTACTGCTTGGCGTTGGGAGTGGGAACGAGTACCCCATCCACAATCGCAACCCCCCACTGCGGAAACTTCACTAGCAGTTTCTTGATCACAATCTGCAAAGCCGGATCATCATTCCAACACTCTTGCAAAAAGTCAAAACCCGGATTATCGCCCGAATTCGCCGCTCGATTGAGTTTTTCCCTTCTTACAGGTCGCATATTTGACCTTGCCACAATCGCCTCATGCGACCACTTTTCAGGATTTGGCACGGGCGCGGCAGAACTTTCACCCTCATGAACTGCTTTGACTTCTACACCCGAAACCGAATTTTCTCCTGACAACAAAGCTGAATTTCCCTGTTCTAGAAGCTCTGGTGTTTGATTAGCGATCGCAGAATTTAAAGATTTCTCATTTTGAGC
>NZ_JBALEQ010000116.1:0-104079 GCF_036917775.1 Nostoc sp. | reverse complement strand
AATTAGTTTGGTGTCTGCTTCTTTTGAACTCTAACTCTTTGATGTCAATGGGTTTTACTTTCTTGTAATTTGCGATCGCCCCGTGGTCGATTACACTGATTGTGTTACCAGCAATTATAATACAATGAGGGTTAAAAACATCAAAATACTCTTTAGAATGGTTAACAAGACGATCATAATCTTTAATCAAAAAATCCCGACTTGTTAATAATTGACTGACAGAACCTGATATTTCACTAGAAATCGCATAGACTTCAGACCTATATTCACTTCTAGCAAGAAGTTGTGTTTTAGGTGTTTTAATTTCTATCAATGCCGTATTTCGTGTTAGTTTATTTACCATAAGAAAGTCAATAACTTTGCCACCTCTATTTTCTATTCCTTTTCCACCTACATAAGCCTTTGAACCAAGTATAGTTACTGGTACAGAAAAAATTTGTGCAAGTATCAAGGAATGTTTTTCCAGCAATTTATGCCAAAACTCTTCTTCAGAATTTTCCTTATTTTTTTCCCATATTTCAAGAATCTTTTTCAGATTATCTACACCAACTAAGATATTGAGTAATTTCTGAGCTTCAGTTTCTCGAATATTGTCATCTTTTTCTTCTATATTGGTAACAATTTCTGATATTTCTTTTGATATAGTAAGTAGTTGCAAAATTGTATTAAAAGCGTTGGGAGCAGTAACTTTTTTTTGTAATGTAGTTGTTATTTTGGTAAGACTTCTACTTACACTGAAAAGTGGGTTTAGCCTCTCTCTTTGTTTCTGTAATGGTTTCCAAATATAATCAATGTCTTGAAAAAATACTTCTCTAAATACACTTTTAGTATGGCTTTTGCGATGTGTTTCAAATTTTTCAGATATAAGAGTTGCAGCAATATTAACACTATCTGAGATACAATCTAATGCAGGAACATAACATTTGCATTTACTTAAAGAATCAGTATTTATATTGAGTTTTAAATCGTCTTTTAAAACTAATTCCACAAACTTAACTTTAACTGATGTGCTGTTTATTAATCTAATGTTTAATGGAACCTGAATATTTTTTCTATCAAGAGAATGAAGATGATTATGTAGCTTCTCATCAGTAGTACTGGAATTTACGTAAACCCATAGCTTAATCTCTTTTTTGAAAAAATCAACTTTGTTTTTCATTTTTAAAAATACTTATTTTAAGAGTTCTGAATACCAATAGATATATGTAAATTTTAGATATTATTTTATCAATCATGCTCATGTGTCAATAACATGACTTGGCAAATATAATTCCTATCTACATAAACAAAACCCGTCTTCACAGGTTGAAAAATCTTGTTTTTAGTCCACTCAAATTGACTTCGTTTATATAGCCACGTATCTTTCAGGAGGACGAAGGTATCTTTCTAATCTCCAGAATTTTTGTAATTTCCAAAATTAAAGTATCATAAAATATTGTATTATAAATTTATTCACTATGCCAGCTAGAGTTATCTTTAACAAGTAGCAGCAGGAGAAAGTATTATTACTATGCAAGCAGATAAACCTATTGCAGAAATTAAACCAGTTTCACCCATTTCTCAACAAATTAGGCCTTATGGCTTATGTGCTGGGGAGTTCATTGTTCCAGATGATTTTGATAGTCCCTTACCTGAAGAGATTTTGAATAGTTTTGAAGGGAAATGAAACAGAATAGAACAGCCTTTATATTTTAAAAGTCCATAAGAGTATGCTTTTTTCACCATTAAATAATCAGCACTCACTTGGAGCGATGGCTGCGGTGCGCTACTCCTATGCAAAAATACACGCACTAAGGGGCAATTCATGAATTGCCCCTACCTGAAAATAAGGGTTTTGGCTATTGTTTGCGTAAGTCCTGTTTACTTTTCGCTGTTCGGCTGAAGACTCGATAGTATAGCGACGTACTAGTTTCTTTTAAGGGAAACAGCAGATAGGTGAGAGGATTTATTGCCACAATAATATTGCGGAAGTCGCGCCGCGCAAAAAACAAGATGGCACGGGCAACTTGCTGTGCAGACATAACACCATAGGGATTAAGTTGACTCTTAAACGGGCCAAGAATTAACTTGCGAATTACACAATCCCCATCTAAACGCTTTAGGGTAACAATATCACCTAGCGATCGCTTGCTGAGTTCATAAAGTGGACTCAGCGCGGGAGAAACCTCAGCCTCAGAAGTGTTTACCCAGATTTCCTTGGTTGCTTTTGCTTGTGGCCCGGTTACAGTTGTCGAAAATATATCCATCAACCGCAATGCTGAAAAGGTATTCACCTCATAAGAAGAGTTGATAGCCTCCGATGTACGGCTGGCGTAGACATTGATTCCGTGGTTGATAATTAAAATATCTACTTTCTCTAAACTATTCCTCAGTTCGGCTTCATTACCTAATTGCCAAGGAACCACTTTCACCCCAACTTGCTCTACTAATTTTTCTGGATTAGTGGTTAATGCCACGACTTTAGCATTATTCTTTACCAGTTCAGCCGCCAAAGCTTGCCCTAACGCTCCTGATGCTCCGGTTAAAGCGATGGTTTTCCCCTTGAGAGACAGTCCTGTACCCAGAATTTTATCAACTAAGGGAAAGACACCACTGTAGTAAGCGTTGACATCATCAAAATGATGCCGCCAATGGTAAGAACGATTTACCCACCAAATGGATGGAATTGTTTCTAAAGGGCCGGGTAGGTGGTTGTAGTCTGTATCAATTTTTCCCTGGAAATACCGCACAGATGCGCCATATAAGAAGGTAGAACCATAAGCTACTCCCAGCCATAAACCCAATTGTTGGACAATTAAGGCAACGGCGACTAATACCACCAGCAGTAGACTCGATTCTAAAATGTCGTGATAGAGTTGCGATTCTTGGTAAATTTTCATGGAAACTATCGATAAATCTCGGCGATAGGCCATGTGGTGCTTGTTGTGCCATTTAGCAAGCCAATTGACTTGGTGACACAAAGCATGGTAAGTGTCTCTCAAGACCTCAGCAAGCAAGAGTGAAAAAAGTGCCCAGCTAGCAAACTGTATGCCTGCATTTAACCAAACCCAATTAATTTGTAATCTTGCCTCAATTCCCATCAAGTTTTCAGCTAGCATTTTTATCATATTTGTCTATACTCGTTTTTATTAATCATTCTTCATGATCTGACAAAGGTGCGTTAAGGTCGAGTCTAGAGCAAATTAAAATCAAAGGGAATGGGAAATGGGAAATGGGGAACAAAGAGAATAAGTAATGCCCAATTACGAATTACGAATTACGAATTAGTTATGATATCCCAGTTGACTTTCACATAGCCAGGTTCAATGTGGGTAAAGTGTTGGCTCAATTGCTGATGTGCTTTTGGTAGAGCGTGAAAGGGAATTGATGCGTACAAATGATGTTCTGCATGAAATGGCATATTCCACATGAAAAATCGCACAGGCCAAAGGGTTAGGGTTGTGCGCGTATTTGTGAGCAGATTAGCGTCAAGAGTGCAACCTGTATGTTCTGCTAGCAGAATGAAACGGAGAATCGGCTGACCAATAAGCACGGGTAGCAGCCAATACAGGAAAAACCAAGGCTGACCAAATACAATTGAGATTGCGATCGCACTTACATAAATACCTAATTGCCATCGAGTAGAGTGAATAACTTCGGCTCGTGCGGCTTCTGGCACAAACGGAAAATCGTCAAATTGACCAATCGCCACCTGAAAATGCCCGCTTAATTTACCCCGCCACCACGGTAAACCGCTAATTATCAACAAGTATTTACCCAGATTACTCGGTTTTAGATCGGTTAGTTCGGGATCTTTGTCAGGAACGCGAGTGTAGCGATGATGCCATTTATGATAACGACGAAAGAATGTGCTGTTGTAAAATGAGAGCAAGCCGGAAAACCAAGCTACAGCATCATTTAATCGATTGTTAGCGAAAGCCGTTCTGTGAACGCATTCGTGCATCGGTGCAAACATGGAAGCCAGACTGAAGCCATAGATTACCAGTGCTGGTATAGCCAGTGACCAATTGCCAAAGTTCGTTCCCCACAGGTAGCCACTGCAAATCATGACTGTGAGGTGCAAAGCCAGTTGAATTAGCCCTTTGGAGTTGGAGCGATCGTTTAGAACACTTAACTCCTGTACACTGAGAATTTGACAGAGGTTTTGCTCTTTATTAGCTTTGTCATCCAATAATTCAGCTTGAATAATTGCGTCAGACATAATTTTAAGTAGGTCGGCGTGAATAGTTGCGCGTGGGTTGCCTTCTAACTTCTCAATTCTGACTCTTGACTCCTGAATTTTGATCTAATTTTAATAGATGCTGTGAATTTAGCTGACTATACCAGCACGAAAAACTTGTTCTGCGGTTAAATTCAACTCTGGGAAAGTTGGTGATTGGATACGGTCATTACCTCGAAATTTATTAATTAGATACTCACCTTCTTCTAAACAGCAAACCAAAATAGTAGGTTGTTTTGGCTTACCAATAAATTCCCGACCACCCAATGCGGCATAGTCCACAATCCAGTATTCAGGAATTCCCATTTGTTCATAGTCAGCATATTTTTTGTGGTAATCATCACGCCAATTAGTACTCACTACCTCCACCACTAGAGGAATGGATACAGCTTGGCTTACAGTAGATGTTTTTTTCCATAGAGGTTCATTTATTAAATTAGGCTGATTTAGGATAAGGACATCTGGTGAATAAGCTGATTCGTTTTCAAGCGGTTTGACGAATACTGTTTTTGGGATGAAATAAGGAAGATTTAAACGACTATATTCTAAAGTGATTTTTGTGGCTAAAAATCCTGTAACCTCTTCATGGTCGCCTGTTGGTTGTGCCATCTCAACAATTACTCCATCATGGAGTTCATAATGTCTTTGTGGGTTGTCTGGGTACTGAGCAACAAATTCATCGAATGTAATTAGTTTGCGTAAGGCTTGAGTCATGGCTTTATTCCTCTAAGCAAAACTGTGAGCGTGAAGGAGGCAGGGGGAGAAAAAACTTATTTTAAGCGTATTGCAATTCTAGGGTTTATTCAGCCTTTGAACTCCGTCAACGAGTGTTTGAACTGAATGAATCCACCTTTTATCTCCGTTAACGAGTATTTGAACTGGATAAATCCACCTTTTATCTCCGTCAACGAGTATTTGAACTGGATGAATCCACCTTTTATCTCCGTTAACGAGTGTTTGAACTAGATGAATCCACCTTTGATACTCATTAACCTAGCTCTTGTACGGAATATTATACTTCCTTCAATCTCAAGTGCCATACTACGGCACATAAAAAACTCCCCTCTAAAATGAAGGGAGTCAAGAGTTAGTGGTTATAAAGCAATACGGTTCAGTTAAGGCTAAAACTTTGTTATCCAAGTTAATTTTTTAACGAACCGCCAAGGCGCAGAGGACGCAGAGAGAAGAAAGAGAGGGAAAAAATTGCTTAACTGAACTGTATTGGATTATAAAGAACAAATCAACCAAGCGTTATTTGTTCAGTTGGGTGAGTGTCAAATTGGCTGTTTGCGCCAACTGCGTTTTTTCATCTTGGTTTGCCAAGACTCCATGTAGGTGTAAAAAACGGGTGTTAAATAAAGTGTGAGGAACTGCGAGAATACTAACCCCCCAACAACTGCTAAACCAAGGGGACGACGTGTATCTGCTCCGGCTCCCAAACCGAGGGCAATTGGTAAAGTTCCCATGAGTGCTGCCATTGTCGTCATCATAATTGGACGAAATCTCACCAAGCAGGCTTCATAGATAGCATCATAAGGGGTTTTGCCGTTGTGACGGGCAACGATCGCAAAGTCAACCATCATAATCCCGTTTTTCTTCACAATGCCAACTAGCAGAATGATGCCGACGAAGGCATAAATATTCAAGTCAACTTGAAACAGCAACAGGGTCAGTAGTGCCCCAAATCCAGCAGAAGGTAAGCTAGAAAGGATTGTTAACGGGTGAATGAAGTTCTCGTAGAGAATCCCCAACACGATATAAATCACCAAGATGGCAACCAGCAGTAGTAGTCCTAAACCCTGAATCGAAGATTGGAATGCCTGCGCTGAACCTTGGAAGCCTGTACTAATAGTAGGTGGCAGTGTTTGACGGGCAAGTTCCTCAATTTTCCCAGTGACGTTACCGAGTGAAACTCCTGGCTTGAGGTTAAAGGAGAAGGTGACAGAAGCAAGCTGCCCTTTGTGGTTGATAGTTAAGGGGCCTACATCTTTGCTCAAGGTGGCTACGGCGTTGAGTGGCACAAGTTGTCCACTAGGGGCACGAACTGAGAGTAAATCTAGGGCATTGGAATTTTGCTGATATTTTGGTTCCACGCCCATAATTACTTGATACTGGCTATCGGGGGCGTAGATGGTAGAAACTTGGCGAGTACCATAAGCATTACTCAGAGCAGTTTCGATTTGATTGGCGGTCAAACCTAGAGCTGAAGCTTGGTCGCGGTTGATGTCTACTTTTACTTGCGGATTTTTGATTTGCAAATCGCTGTTGACATCTTGTAAATCTGAGAGCGATCGCAATTTCTCTTCTAAAGCTGGGGCGTATTGGTAAAGTTCCTGGATATTGGGAGTTTGCAGAGTAAATTGATACTGTGCTTTTGTCTGTTGTCCACCCACATTAATCGCTGGGGGATTTTGTAAGAATACCTTAATTCCAGGCACAACTGACAATTTCGGTCGGAGTTCCTGAACAACTTCATCAGCACTGAGACGGCGTTGATTGCGGGGCTTGAGTTCAATTAAAAGCCGTCCCGCGTTGGCGGAAGCATTTGGGCCACCAGCCCCGACACTGGAGTTGATGGAATCGACATTAGGATCGCGATAAGCGATCGCAGCTACAGCCTGTTGATGTTTTACCATCTCATCAAAGGATATATCCTCTGATGCCTGAGTTGTTGCCGTAATTTGTCCAACATCTGCGTTGGGAACAAACCCTTTAGGCACAATAATAAATAGATATACTGTCGCTACAAGAATCGCTCCCGAAATCACCATCGTCGTGCGGTGATACTTGAGTGATTTTTTCAAACTCCAATCGTATCCGCCCAATATCACATTAAAAACGTTTTCCGAAAAGTTGTAGAGACGACGGTTAAAGTTTTGAATTTTGGATTTTCGATTTTTAATTTTGGATTGAGAATTAAGAATTTCTCCCTCATCTTCCCCTGCTTCCCCTGCTCCCTCTGCTTCCCCTGCTCCCTCACTCTCTTGTTCATGATGAGGTGGACTCAAGAATCTGGAACATAGCATTGGTGTCAAGCTGAGGGAAATTACGCCAGATACCAAGATTGCAACACTGATGGTAACGGCAAACTCACGGAACAGCCGCCCCAGAATGCCTTCCATGAAAAGGATCGGGATGAATACTGCTACCAGAGAGATGGTCATAGATAAAATTGTGAAACCAATCTCTCTAGAACCATTTAGGGCTGCTTCCATGCGGCTTTCGCCCATTTCCATGTGGCGGACAATATTCTCCAGCATGACTACCGCATCATCTACCACGAAACCCACTGAAAGGGTCAATGCCATCAGTGATAGGTTATCGAGTGAGAAGCCCAGTAGTACCATGACCCCAAAGGTCGCTACTATCGAAAGCGGTACTGCCAAACTGGGAATGACTGTAGCAGAGATATTGCGAAGAAATAGAAAGATTACCAGCACCACCAACGCGATGGTGAGCAATAGCGTGAATTGTACATCATCCACCGACTCCCGAATTGATTGGGAGCGATCGTAGAGAATATCCATATTCACAGCCGCCGGAATTTGTGTCCGAAAGGTAGGTAACAGTTTCTTGATTGCATCTACTACTTGAACAGTATTAGTTCCCGGTTGGCGCTGAATTGCCAAAACGATCGCCCGCACGCCAGAATTTTGGACTTCGGCTCCGCTCGGTCGAACGATTTTGGATTTCTCCCCAGCGCTTTTACTCTCTTTCTTAACAGGAAAATACCAACTCGCAATCTTGTCATTTTCCACGCTATCCAGGACTTGACCGAGTTCTCCTAGCTGCACTGGTGCGCCGTTCTGATAAGCCACACTTAGGGAGCGATAGCTGGCGGCATCGTTGAGTTGACCGTTTGCTTGAATCGTAGAATTTTGCTGCTTACCGTAAAGTGTCCCCGTAGGCAGATTGACATTTCCGTTAGCGATCGCATCAGCGACTTCATCGATTCCTATACCTTTGACACTCAGCGCTTCCGGGTCAAGCTGAATTCGTACCGCGTACTTTTGGGAACCAAACACCTGCACTTGTGCTACTCCATCCACCATTGACAGGCGTTGTGCCAGCAATGTTTCAGCGTACTTATCTACAGTTGAGAGGGGCAGAATAGACGAATTGAGGGAGATGTAAAGGACTGGCTGATCCGCCGGATTTACCTTTCGATAAGATGGCGGATTAGGCATATTTGTCGGTAACTGCTTTGCTCCCTTAGCGATCGCAGATTGGACATCTTGGGCTGCACCGTCAATATCTCGATTCAGGTCAAATTGCAGCGTTAGTTGTGTAGTACCCAAAGAACTGGTAGAGTTCATCGAACTCAATCCCGCAATGCTCGAAAACTGCTGCTCTAAGGGAGTTGCGACTGAGGCAGCCATCGTTTCTGGACTAGCTCCGGGCAGATTAGCTGTTACCTGGAGCGTTGGATAATCCACATTGGGTAAGTCGCTAACAGGTAGCTGTTGGTAACTGATTAGTCCAAATATCAAAATGCCAACCATAACTAGAGTCGTCATGATTGGTCGCCGGATAAATAGCTCGGAAATGTTCATCTTAATAATGAGTCATTGGTCATTTGTCATTGGTCATTTCTCCCTCATCTTCCTTGTCCCCCTGCTCCCTGCCCCCCTGCCCCCCTGCTTCCTACTTCCGGTTTCACTTGGACTGTGGCACCAGGCACTAGGTTGAATTGTCCATCAATAACTACTTGTTCACCCGGTTTCAAGCCTTGCTTAATTACCGTTTCGTTTTCAACGGTGTCGCCAACGGTAATTGTCCGCATTTCTGCTGTTTTGTCGGGTTTGACTACATATATAAATTGTCCCTTTTGCCCACTCTGTACCGCCTGGGAAGGAATAGTAATGGCATTTGGTTCTTCGCTCAGTTTGAGGACTACATTAACAAACTGTCCCGGAAACAGGCGATCGTCAGTATTGGCAAAAGTACCCTTAAGTTGAATTGTGCCTGTTTGGGTATTGACTCCACTATCAACAAAGGTAAGTTCGCCTCGTACTGGCCGCCCTGCGTCTTTAGGAGGTAAAGCATCGACTTCTAACTTGCCGTTATTAGCACTATATTTTTTGATATCTGGCAGCAGTCGTTGAGCAATGGAAAAGTTGACGTAAATCGGGTGAATTTGGCTGATTGTAATTAGCGGATCGGTGGCATTCGCCTCTACCAAGTTGCCTTGATTTAGCTTCAGACTACCCGTGCGTCCAGCAATTGGTGAGTAGATGGAAGTATAAGAAAGCTGAACTTTAGCATTATCGATCGCAGCTTCATCTGCTAGCACCACCGCCTGAGCATTTTGTACATCTGCTTGGGCTGCTGCCACGGCAGCCTGAGCATTTGCCACTCCCTCTTGATCTGCCTTTACCGTTGCCTGTTGAGCAGCAGCAGTTGTCTGATACTGTTCTGACTGTTCTTTACTGATTGCCCCTTGCTTGAGCAAACTACTATAACGTTGAGCCTGCACATTTGCATTTGTTGCCTGGGACTTATCCTTGACGACATTCGCTTTTGCCTGGTTCACTTGAGCGATCGCTTTTAGCACATTAGCCTGCGCCTGTTTCACCTGAGCCAAATCTTTAGCCTTGGCAGCGTTAGCTTGCATCAGCGCGGCTTGTAGAGGGCGAGAATCAATTTTAAATAACAAGTCTCCTTTCTTAACGTTCTGTCCTTGCTGAAAATAGACTCCAGTAAGTTGTCCACCTACTTGAGATTTGACAGATACCGTAGAATATGCTTCAACTGTCCCCGTAGCCGATAACTGTATTGGAATCGTTTTTTGAGTCGCAGTGGCAACCACCACTGGCACGGCTCGCTTTTTTTCTGCTTCTTTTCCACTTGATTGGGCTTCGGAAGCATTACAGGCAGCACACAAGTAAGTTAGACCTAATATAAGGAGTGAAAATCGTCCTCTTTGAATAACGTTATAAAAGCTAGGAATAGTTTGAGCAGCCAAGGACAGAGGCTTTATCGTCTGAATAGAAACTAAACTGCGCATATTAATAATTTGGGGAAAGGGGAAGCACATACACGTACTAGGAATGGCACTAAGAAAAGCTGAAACCTGTCAGGGCAGGGTGTGGGAGGTGTGGGAGGTGTGGGAGGACGGGGAAGAAGTCTTACCCCCCACACTCCCCACACTCCCCACACTCAAAAAGCAAGTTATATCAGGGCTTTGCCCTTAACTTAGTGCCATTCCACGTACTAGCTTGTCGTTAGACATCGCATTTTTTGCAAAATGGTTGATTGCGATTAATTCTAATTAGATAAGCAGAATGTTAGTCAAGCTAAAAATTAGTGTACTAATAATTGCTGTTTTAGCCTACCCCTTTTGGAAAGAAATTGTTGTTAAACTTGTGTGACTTTTTTGTGACTTTATTTATATCAGAACTTACGCAAAATATTTATCAAATTCTCATTCCTTTGCACCTCTGCGGTAGCCTGCGGCAAGCGGCTGACGCTCCTTTGTCGCTACCGCTTCGCTAATGCGTCTAAGTTATTCCATAACTTGTGCGTAATACCATTTATTGGTGAGGCTGCGCCAAATTTTCTTTCTCTGTCTCTCTCTCTTTCTTTGTGTACTTTGCGCCCTTTGCGGTTCGTTTTTTCTTATACTTCACTGCTAATATGGTTTAGCGCATTTTCATACAGAAATGGTATAAGTAAGCAACAATTTTATTTTACGAAGGCGATCGCAGTTTGTCATTCAGCCAAAATAAATATTTTGACTCAGACATTTAAGCGATCGCCCGCCCTCAACTGAGATTCAAGCAGCACAAAAAATCGGGGCAGGTGATAAACCCGCCCCGACATCTGATATATTGCGCCCAACGGCTGTTGCCACAGGCTTTAAACTATGAACTAAACGCACCATATCTTCTAAAGAGAGTGCTTGACGGGCATCAGAAACAGATTTTTCTGGTTCTGGGTGACATTCAATAATTAATCCATCAGCACCGCAAGCGATCGCAGCCCTAGCCACAGGTGCTACCAGTTCCCGTTTACCAACGGCATGGGAAGGATCTACAATCACAGGCAGGTGAGTTATTTGCTTGAGTGCTGCCACTGCCGCTAAATCTAGGACATTGCGGGTGTAATCATCGAAGCTGCGGATACCACGTTCGCACAACACCACATCGGGATTCCCGTGGCTAAGAATATATTCAGCAGCCATAACGAATTCTTCAATAGTCGCTGCTAAACCACGTTTGAGGAGTATTGGTTTCCCAGCCTGTCCTAAAGCTTTGAGCAAGTCAAAGTTTTGCATATTACGGCTACCAACTTGAAGCATATCAGCGTGGGCAGCAACTACTTCAATTTGGGAAATTGACATCACCTCAGTGACAACTGGCATATTGTAATGCGATCGCACCCTTGCCAAAATCCTCAATCCTTCCTCACCCATACCCTGGAAAGCGTAGGGAGATGTGCGAGGTTTGTAGACACCGCCACGTAACCCCTGTATCGATGTAGTAGATAGCTTTTGGGCGACAATTTCCATTTGTTCTAAGCTTTCAACAGTACAGGGCCCGCCGATAATTACTAGTTCTTCGCCTCCGAAAGCGACTTTTTCTGAGATTTTAACGATTGTCTGATGATTCGGATGAGATTGTGCGGCAAGTTTAGCATTAATCATGGTTTCATTCTCCTGAAAAGTTATGGATTGAGTATTAGGTATTAGTCCCCAGTGATAACAAAAAAGCCCGGAACCTATGAAGAGTTCCGGGCGCGTTGTGATTCATCGACATGACGCTACTTACCCGGAACTTAATCTGGGCCAAAAGTAAAAGCCATAAAACCAGCTACTTAAATAAGTCATGATGATGAAATTCTCCTTAAAACAACAAAAACCGCAGAGTTTGCTCTGCGGTTCACCGGGCGGTTTCCATTAGGAAACTTCATTCACTCCCGGTGAACCACCTTAGACCAAAAATAAAAGTAGGAACTTGTTTTAAGCATTTGCGGGGCTTTTGCTGGAAAACTTAATAAATATACCTATTTAAAGTAACATTAACAGGAAGAATAGGCGGTGTCAAGACCCCAATAAACCATAAAAAAGCGATAGACTCAGTACAACTGTAGGAGTGAAGACTCGCATTGTAGGGAAATAACCTGCCTTAAGTCGCTTTACATCTATAATCAATTACCCCTAAGACAGATGTAGTTTTTCAAATAATCTATATTTGGTCTTTCCTGTAAATGCGTAATTCCTAAAAACATATACACCAGTTTGCTTTTTAAGTAGGGTACAAAATACAGAACTTAAAACCAGATACAAAGAGTTACTATCTCCTGCCCCTTGTCCCCCTTGTCCCCCTTGTCCCCCTGCTCCCTGCTCCCTGCCCCCTGTACTTCATGCAAAAGAAAACAGATGTAATTCTCCTGACTTGTCATTTAACCTTGCGAAAGCTGATTGCAGACAATTGACGATCGCCATATATTATTCTGACCTAAGTCCTCATTGACCAGATCAACTTTTTAGGATCATCAGTTTGATTATGCCCAGTTCCAAAATCTTAGCCCAATCTTTCGACTATTATGGAGTTTACCCCTGCCCAGTCTGTCGAATAGGTAAGATTTCTCATATGCCATTGATGGAAGCTATGGCTTGTGACTTTTGTCAAGAGATTTTTACAGTCAACTTAGAAATCCAGCAAATCAAGATGCCTTCTAGACAACCACCATTAACTTGGCGTTGGAATGGGTTTAGTTGGACAGAAGGCCAGTTAGAAGGTGTGGAGTTAGGTTGGGGTTATGGACTAGCGGCAGCAGTTTTTGTAATTCTTCCCACTACTTTAATTGGCATAGTAGCTTACTATTTTCCTGCTGACCTCAAGGAACCCATTACTTGGACACCATATATTTGGACAGTATTGACTTTTTTATCACATTTATCAATTATTGTTTGGATTGTTATTGAAATTTATCAAATTCCAGTTGCAGCATATTTAAGAGCGATCGCTCGATGGAGAAATCGGGAGATGGAGAGATGAGGAAACAGGGGAGTGGCAAAAGATGCAGCGAATACATGGCTCCATCACTCATAATTAAGTTGATTGTCCACCAAAATATCGTATGAGCGATCTGGAGCGGTACTATAGAATTTTGGAATTAGAGCCTGGGGCAACACTTGAAGAAGTGAACCAGGCTTACAAAGATTTAGTCTTTGTTTGGCATCCCGATCGCATTCCCAAAGAAAATCTCCGTTTACAGCAGAAAGCACAAGACAAGCTGAAAGCCATAAATGAAGCTCGTGAAAAATTGCGCTCTTTAAAAACCAAACATCAAACCATATCTAATTCACCTTCACCTTCACCTTCACCGTCATATCAACAGCAAACACCACCTCAAAAAACCCAGCCACCACCGAAGCAAAACTCAGACTTGAGTGGTAAAGACTATAGTCGGGCAAATTTGAGCAACAAAGACTTATCTGGCAGAAATCTGAGTTATGCCAACTTGAGCGGCGCTAATCTCAGCGACACTTTTATGCACAAAGTCAACCTCAGAGGGGCGAATTTATCTGAAGCAAATTTATTTCGAGCAAACCTCCTTTTAGCGGATCTCAGGGAGGCGAATTTACGTGGTGCTAATTTAATTGGTGCGGATCTCAGTGGAACTGACTTACGAGGAGCCGACTTAACAGGAGCGCGGATTCGTTCTGGTGAGCGCCTTTTGGTTAAATTAATTGGCGCTAACTTAGCTGGGGCAATTATGCCTGATGGGGAAATTTATCAATAACCGAGGTTGCACTACGATACAGAGTCAGGTAGCACACCTGTGCTACCCAATTTTTTTGAGTGTAAAAGACCAAAACACTTGTAGAGACGGCGATTTATCGCGTCTCAAAAACCCAAGCATATTAGTATAAGTACCTAAGTTGACATGCGTAAGTAATAATGTGCCCTTGTTTTGCGGTTAAATCATTAATTGCGATCGCCTAGTCAGTTTTACGGGAACACAATATAAAATCTTTAGTCATTAAACAAGTACAGATTAAATACCCAAGGCTTAACTAAGAAGTTAGAAGTCAAAAATTAGAATTAATTAGAGAAAAATATCGCTAATTGTGGACTGCTAAATATTTTATTTAGTGAGGTAAGTGTTGCTTTTTATTCAGCAGTCATACATTAATTACGTATTTACTCTAAATCAAGAGACTGAATTTAATTTAGATCCTTCTATTAAGTAATTCAGTTTAATTCTAATTACCTAAATTTCAATACGCAGATGTAGCTTCGGTAAGTTAAACAGCTAACTTTTCGATAGTTTTGAGATGTCTATTAGGGCTGTAATAGTCTATATTGTAGCTTCTTTGAGCAGATTTGTCTAGTTTGCAAATTTATACTTTCCCTATTAATGCGTTAATTATTTCACCGGAAATAAGTTTGCTTTAGATTCTTGATATATCAAGAATCTATCAGATTGTTGTAAGTTTTACATGGGATTTATCCCAATTCAAATATGGTTGATACTGATTTCTTTAACGATCAGTTTTCTGGAATCAGCCGCAACAAATTTGGAGCTAACACTATCCAAATACTCAAAACAGGTGAGTTATGAATAATCAAAATTTCAAGACAACATCTATCAACTTTATCAAATCTTTTCTAGCTGCGGCTACACTGATAACAGCTTCCGTAGGCCCTGCTTTTGCTAACGACAAAGTGGAAATTGTAGGTGCAGAATATGGTGGTAATGGCTGCCCTGAAGGATCTGCTAGTGTAAGTGTCAGCCCCGATGGTCAAGAGCTAAGTATTCTATTTGATAAGTTTATAGCTGTAGGTAATAAAGCAGAAGAAAGACGCAAAAACTGTAACTTAAGTATTCCGATTAAAGTCCCCCAGGGCTTTCAAATTTCCCTCTACGATGCTGATTATCGGGGCTATGTTGCTCCTAGCACAATTGGCAGACTAAGAGCAGAGTACTTTTTTGCTGGTCAGCGTGGCCCTGTTTTTTCTCGGACATTTAACGGCGAAAGTGATTACAACGTTCGCGATCAATTAGTGACTGTGGCTGATGTTTGGTCACGCTGTGGTGACAGCGTAAATATGCGGGTAAATGCTGCGATGACCGCCAGTGGTCAAGGTATGGCAACTGTTGACTCCTTTGACCTTGCCCACCGAGGGTTGGTTTATCACGTTAAATATCGCCAGTGTCGTTAAGTCTTTTCAAAGCCGGGAGCAACAAACTTTTAGCTTTAAAAAAATCTAAGGCTTTGTTGGTTTGAGCAACACGGAACCTAACACTCTGTATCGATGTTAGGTTTTCTTACATCAACCCAGCAAAGCCCTTTTTTGCACTTAAAGCTTTCAAATCTTTTAGTACCAAGTAAGTCAGGAATCTGACCTAGCCTCATCTATTCCTACAACCAACCTGTAAAATTGAATATGATACATCAAGGCTTTGAGGCATTGTGAACTTTTTTATTGGTTGTGCTGTTTGGGCATATAAAGGTTGGGTGGGCGAACTTTACCCCCAAGGTACTCGCACCGCCGATTTTCTCCATCTCTACAGTCGTCGCTTCACCACTGTAGAAGGTAACACCACCTTTTATGCCGTGCCTAACCAACAAACAGTTACCCGTTGGGCTGCCGAAACACCAGCAGGTTTTGAATTTTGTCTAAAATTACCGCGAGATATTACCCATCAAGGGTTGCTACAACCTTATATTCCGGCGGCTTTAAAATTTCTGGAAGGGATGCGCCCTTTAGGTAAGCGTCTTGGGCCAATATTTGCCCAGTTACCACCTAGTTATGCACCTGCATTACTTGACGATTTGACTAGCTTTCTGGAAGCTTGGCCACGCACAGACACACCCCTAGCCCTGGAAGTTCGTCATCCCGACTGGTTCAGAGAACCCCATACTAGTAATTTGACAGCGCTTTTGCAAAAGCTAGGGGTAGGACGGGTACTTTTAGACTCGCGCCCCATTTACACTGGAGATGATGACCCCCAGTTGCAATCAGAACGACGTAAACCCAAACTACCGTTGCAATTGAGTGTGACAGCACCTTTTACCTTGATTCGGTTTATTTCCCATCCAAATTTATCAGTGAATCAGCCGTTTATGGAAGAGTGGGTAAGGCAGATTCAGCAATGGTTACAGGCGGGAGTGCGAATTTATTTCTTTGTTCATTGTCCAATAGAAGCGCGATCGCCTAACATAGCGCGTCACTTTCAACAGCTATTAGAACAGAGTGATACACCAGTTCCACCCTTACCTTGGAATAACCTTGAGCATCCCCCCAATCAACTGAGTTTATGGTCTTGAAAGGCAAGGCGAAAAGATCAAAGGAAATAGTCCCACAGAATGAAATTTATAACTTTTATAATATATCTAATGTTTAGTGATAAAAAAAGAGCGATAATTAATGTTTCAGTACTTTTCTGTTAATGCTTGATATTTCTTTCTTCTTGACAAAAACGGTAATAGCCGTTTTTGTCAAATGGTGATAAGGGTTTAGGTAATACATAAATATATCTAAAAAGAAAAGTATTGATTTATAGGATGTAATTTAAGCATTTTTTTGAAAGCAGTTACGCCAAAGGAGGTTAAGATGAGTCGTCTTCTTTATGAAAATTCAGTCTCCTACAAAGGATATCTCATCATTCCATTCGTTTTTGGGAAAGTTGACAATTACGAGATTTATTCTTATAAACTGCTATCTGAAATTGGTCGCAGAAGCCAATTTCATAAAGCAGAAAACCCAGCAGGAATCTATGGAAATGGCGTTAGCAATATCATTGAGATTGCCAAAGAACATATCGATCAAAATTCAAACTTTGTGAACCAGAGAGATTATTTTAAGTCTCGCTATATTTACCGTAACCATTTGATTATTATCTTCCAAGAAGGAGACAAATGCTTTTATGACCATTATCCACCAGAGTTATTGAATAATATTGCAGCTCCAAAATTATTCAAATCCGAATACGAATGCCTGAGTTGGATTAAACAAGGACTTGATGGGCCACAGGTGCGACAAAGAGCTATTTGAAAAAGACAGAAGTTAAAAGTTAAGAGCAAAGCAAGCTTAATATAGGACTCATATTTGATTTTTTCAAAAATCAGTATAGCTCAAATAGGCTTTTTAATTGTTTCCTGTTGCCTTCCTATCGCGCTTGCGCTGCGCGAACAGAAATCAAATCAGATTGCTATATCTGCTTTTTAAACGAATTTTCTGGAATAGGCTAATGTAGTAATGTAGATTATTTACTGTAGTACATAAGGAGGACGAACTATGACTGAGTTGCTAGCAGTCCGGGTTAATTTGACCATCCCAACCCAACGGACACAAGGCACAGAGATTCTTGTTCAGTCCTCTTTCCTACAGGAATTGAAAACTAGAATTTACAGACATTATTGTGCTGGGGGCTTCCCTGCATAGAAATGTCCTCCTCTGTGGAACCTTGTGCAAAACAAGTAGCACACATCGAGGAAACATCAATGAATTTGGATTATTTAGGCTGGAGTGACTTTTTTGCTCGCAGCTTTGAACCCTATCGCTTACAAGGATTTAGTGTTGGTAGGGTTGCCATTGAATACAGAAATACTTACACCCTTTATAGTGAACAGGGAGAACTTTCAGCAGAAGTTGCAGGCAAATTGCGGCATCGGGCTTCCCAACCACAAGACTTTCCAGCAGTGGGAGATTGGGTTGTTATTAGTGTAAGAGAATCTGAAAGACGAGCCACCATCAACGAGATTTTACCCAGGAAAAGCAAATTCTCCCGCAAGACGGTGGGTAGTAAAACAGAAGAACAAATTGTTGCAGCTAATATTGATACAGTTTTTTTAGTCTCAGGGCTGGATGGCGATTTTAACCCTAGAAGAGTTGAACGTTATCTAATTCTGGCTTGGGAAAGTGGTGCAAATCCAGTAGTGGTGTTAAACAAAGCAGATTTGTGCAACTCTCTAGAAGAGTACTTAGCACAAGTAGAAGCAGTTGCTTTGGGTGTACCAATTGTAGTTTTAAGTGCCACCAATCATCAAGGATTAGATGCCTTAAAACCTTACCTGCAACCAGGACAAACAGTTGCTTTGTTGGGGTCTTCTGGTGTTGGGAAATCCACCATCACTAACCAACTACAAGGCACATCTGTGCAAATGGTACAACCAGTACGGCGAGGTGATGACCGAGGTAGACACACAACAACTCATCGTGAATTAATTTTGCTCTCTACTGGCGGATTAATTATTGATACGCCAGGAATGCGGGAAATCCAAATTTGGGCAAGTGACGAAGGTTTGCAAGAAACTTTTACAGATATAGAAACCTTGGCGCAAAAATGCCATTTTCGCAATTGTCAGCATAATAACGAACCCGGTTGTGTAGTGCAGCAGGCTTTGGCTGAAGGAGAACTTGATTATTCCAGGTTTCTTAGCTACCAAAAGTTGGAAAAAGAACTCGATTACCTTACCCGCAAACAAGACCAGAGGATGCAACTAGCCGAGAAAGAACGCTGGAAAAAGATTCATAAAGCTATGCGAAATCATCACAAGCGCTAATTGCACAGGTATCAACTTCAGCTAAAACTCCTTTAAAACCTCGTTTCCAGCCTCTAGCTGGAAACGAGACGCAAGAGACAATCTTTAAAAGCTTATTAGCTTTTACCTTAATTGAATCTACTTTCATGACAACATTTTGAAGTGAAAAATAATAAATTGTGTTTTTGTTATAAAACATTAGTTTTAAATACTTTTATCAAATAAGCAAAAGTATCTAACTGTACATATTGACTATGAACAATAATTTAAATAATTGGCAAGCTTTGAGCGTGTAACTTATGGCTATTAAAGATTGTAAGGATAATCTTCTATCTAGTAAATAAATAATTTCAGATTCTGCAAATAAATTAGTGAGATGTATGTTATGGTTTTTATAGGAATCAAAACGAGTGAAAGCACAAAAAGACTTCAAGATAATTTTGAGGCAAGCTCAAGAAAGTTTTTTTTGCTCTGGTAAGTCCACTTCAATTCGCTACATATTTCTGTAACAAAAATCTAAAACTAGATTGAGTAGGATAGTAGCCTTTGTAACAACTTGAAGTCAATCAAAATTTATCTGGGTATGAGCCAATAAGAGTTGGCTAACCTAGCTAGAACATTACCCGCCAAAGGCAATTACTCTTGGAGTCTGGGAAGAAAGACTCTTAGTACAGCCTGACAAATCCATAGAAATACAGAATATTTACAAACTTAGTTTTGTGGGAGCAAACATTTTCAACCGCAAACTAAGTTGAAGCAGTTGATGACTTTTGGAACAAAAACTCTAAGCAGAATGGTGCCATAAACCATACTGTCAAAAGTCACTTAGATATTATCTAAGCTAAAGTGTTAGAGATTGCCTGTGCAAACATTATAGTATTGCACCTATAGCTACCACTTTTAGGCTGAAATTTATCTTGCTGTATCAATCACGAAACGATAAGCACTATTGAAGTTTTTGGCAATTTGACATCAGCAAAATCAAAGAAGTTGCAGTGACCATTTAGAGTGGATTGCAATTTGGTTGGTTGTGTGGTTCAGGGAACAAATCTGCGTTCGTTTGAATTCCTGCTGCAACCACTCTTGAGGCTTGAGCAACCATTTGGGATTTTGTAACAACAACTGACAATGCTGAAGTCAAGGTTTTAAAGACTTCGTTATTAGGAGATAGAGATTTTCTATCACTTGAGCTATCGCTTTGTGGGTAAATATGTTCTGATTTTGGCTGTTTTTGTCGGGGTGCGATGTCTAGCGACAAGTTGCTACACGTTAACGCCAACAGGCTCTACTTCCCTACGTTCCAAGGGTGAATATCTCATATCAAGCTTCCGACCCATCAATTAAATCATTGTAGGAAAACACAACCATGGCTGACGAAAAGATTAGACAAATAGCTTTCTATGGTAAAGGCGGTATTGGTAAATCTACTACCTCTCAAAACACCCTTGCAGCAATGGCTGAAATGGGTCAACGCATTCTAATTGTCGGTTGCGACCCTAAAGCTGACTCTACCCGTTTGATGCTACACAGTAAAGCTCAAACAAGTGTTCTTCAATTAGCTGCTGAAAGAGGCGCTGTAGAAGATATTGAACTCGAAGAAGTAATGCTGACAGGTTTCCGTGATGTACGTTGTGTGGAGTCTGGTGGCCCTGAACCCGGTGTAGGTTGCGCTGGTCGTGGTATCATCACTGCTATCAACTTCCTAGAAGAAAATGGTGCTTACAAAGACGTTGATTTTGTAAGTTACGACGTATTAGGTGACGTTGTGTGCGGTGGTTTTGCTATGCCTATCCGTGAAGGCAAGGCACAAGAAATCTACATCGTTACCTCTGGTGAAATGATGGCGATGTATGCAGCTAACAACATCGCTCGTGGTGTTCTCAAATATGCTCACACTGGCGGCGTGCGCTTGGGTGGTTTGATTTGTAACAGCCGTAACGTTGACCGAGAAATCGACTTAATCGAAACCTTGGCAAAACGTTTGAACACCCAAATGATTCATTACGTACCTCGTGACAACATCGTTCAACACGCAGAATTGCGTCGGATGACTGTTAACGAGTATGCACCAGATAGCAATCAAAGTAACGAATATCGGACATTGGCTACTAAGATTATCAACAACGACAAGCTTTCTGTCCCCACTCCTATTGAGATGGAAGAGTTAGAAGAGTTGTTGATTGAATTCGGTATCCTCGAAAGCGATGAAAATACCGCAATGCTTGTTGGTAAGTCTGCTACTGAAGCACCCGTCAAGTAATACTAATTAAATAATGGTTTAGGGTGGGCTACTTGTCCACCCTTTTCTCATTCGTTTCAATCCCTAATAGGGATTTTGATAAATTGCAATCTGAACATTGGTAATCTGGAACGCTGCAAGTTTTGGTTTCAATCCCTAATAGGGATTTTGATAAATTGCAATTTGCTTGATACACTTCACTGCTTACATCACAGAGGGTTTCAATCCCTAATAGGGATTTTGATAAATTGCAATCCACCGCCGCCGGCTGGCTTGCTTAAAAGCTGGGATTAAGTTTCAATCCCTAATAGGGATTTTGATAAATTGCAATCTTGATATCCCGGCGGATGGGGACTTTTTCTTTGCCGGTTTCAATCCCTAATAGGGATTTTGATAAATTGCAATAATCGCAGGACTATGATTGCCAAAGCAATATCAGATGTTTCAATCCCTAATAGGGATTTTGATAAATTGCAATCGACTAATAGTAGTAGGCTCATCCCCCCACTTGCCAGTTTCAATCCCTAATAGGGATTTTGATAAATTGCAATCTACCAGGTTTGACGATGATTTTTAATTCATGTAACACCTTGTTTCAATCCCTAATAGGGATTTTGATAAATTGCAATGTTTGGGGCGAGTGGGAGGACAAATACGGTGAAGTGTTTCAATCCCTAATAGGGATTTTGATAAATTGCAATTTTTGTTTCCTGTCCCTGCGGGTGGCGCTGGGACGTTTCAATCCCTAATAGGGATTTTGATAAATTGCAATAGTGCCAGCCCCCGCAATCGCAGCAGATGAAGAGTTTCAATCCCTAATAGGGATTTTGATAAATTGCAATCTTCAGAGCGTAAGAAATGCCGAATGGCACCAAGTTTCAATCCCTAATAGGGATTTTGATAAATTGCAATCGCTGGCTTCTGAAAGCTTTGCCCTATTTGGTTTTCAAGGTTCGGTTGCGCGAATGCTGAAATGATAACACGATGAGTTGTGATTTGGCTAGAGGCAAATGGCTGAAAACTAGTCCCCATAAGGTGCGCGGATAGATTGAAATGCGTAGGCGTAGCCCGCCACAGGTATCGCTATCAAATTCTTGCATATAGGACAGTTCAGCCATTTTTCTAGTTACCCCTTCTCCAACACCTACCCATCCGCGCATTCAGCTTCAGCAAAAAAACCAATCTGATTGGAAAGCTGCTTACTTATAAAGACCCTACTCGATTAGTTAGGCTGATGCTGGGGTTGGACTACACCTACAGAATACCAGCACCCCCTGATTAACTTTATTTGCCAACGTCTTCAAAGTCTGTTATGGCACAAGCAAACTCCCTAAAAGCTGTTTTAATCAAAACCTCTTTCGTTCCCCTTTCCAGCGAAGAATTGCGGATCATATCTGTTAATTCTATGAACAGTAGAGAAAACATAAAACGATCTTGCCGATCAACTTGTTTCAAGCAAGACGATATAAACTGATAAAGCTCTGTTTTTCTCGGTTTGGTTTGTTCTTCCCATATTTGTAACCCAAGCCGGAAGGTTCTTAAGCGGATCTCGTTGCTATTGAAGGACGCGTCTTTGTAGCGGACAGATACGCGTTGGGGTATTTCCATGAGGTTTAGCTATACATATTCAATGTAAAGTAGTTATTCACTTATATTTTGGCTTAACCGGAAAAATCTGGTATTTTGCACCAATCCCAACAGCCGCCATACATTAGCAACGAATGATATGTGTGGAATATAGATGGTTAGTAGGGGGTCGCAACTGTGCATTGATATGAACTTAAAGTCAAAGCCGGTAAGCAGTAACAGCCCATCCAGGTTTAACCTGGAAATGAAGTTTTAAAAGGGTTTTTGTCTAAGTAAACACTAATGACAGCCGTGTACCCCTACTACAATCAATTTAGAGGATGCCCCAGAAATGGAGTAACCCTTGACCTGAAAAAGCTTCAATCAAAATCGCAGATAAAAAACCAATCATTGCAAGGCGACCGTTCCAATTTTCACTTTGAGGAGTGAAGCCAAAACGCACAGCATTAGGATCTTCTGAAACGATAGGTGCAGGGTTCTTAAAACCTGTCATGAGTAAAACTCCAAAGTTTAAGTGTTGTAGCAGTTGTAACTGTCTGTAAAGTAATGTAACAGATGTTTAAAAAAATGCAACATTGGGTAAATAAAGAAAAGCTGAAGAAAAATCTGCTCAATGAAGAGGCAGGGAGAAGGGAGCAGGGAGAAGAGGGGTAGGGGGATAAAAATTACCTCTTTCCTCTTTGTTCTCTTACCTTTTATTTCCATTCGCCTTGTAGAGTGAAAGCTTCCCAGTAATAGGGTGCGGCATATTATCCCTTTTCTGAGGATAGCTAATGTAGAGGCTGAAGGGAGAGTAATGATTTCGTGGTTGAGCAGTAATGGTTCATAATTGCTACTGCTACCTGTTGTGAGGGCAGCAAATAGCACATATTGCAAAGTCCATCGCTAGCGATCGCTTGACGATATAGTAAAAGTACTTGCTCAAATTTTGCTTGCGATCGCTTTTAACAGAGATTCTGCTGTTCCTGTTCCTTACTCATATAGTTGCTTCCCTTCCTGATATGCAAGTTTAGCAATAGCCAGAATTGTATCTGGCGAATTTGTCTGCGTCATCTGTGCAAAAACCGGGAAACGCTCTTTTCTCCTGCGGTCTTCATGATAAGTCTTTAAGTAGATATGATATAACTCTCTACTCAACCCGCTTAACTTCAAATCCCCGCAACCCTTCCGGTACTTCATATTCAACCACAACATCTTTAACTACAGCAGCAGGCGGCCCAGAGTGACACCAGCGAACCATATCATCTACAACCTCTCGCGCCCCTTCAAAAACTGCCTCTACTCGATTATCAGGGAGATTTCGCACCCAACCGGTTAATCCCAACTGCCTAGCTGTCTCGACAGTGGAATAGCGATAACCCACTCCTTGGACTCGGCCAGAAATGAATACATGGGCGCGGATGATTTTTGGCAGTGCTGTGGTGGAATTCTGCATAGACTGGTCTAAATCTTTACGATTCCCAGTCTACCTAGTTTGTGTATACACAATCTGTTTTTAACTCCAAGCATCATGTCCTGAAAGTGCGATCGCAATTATCCCTATCTTTGGGAGTGTAGCAGAGTAATGATAAAGTGTTTTTCACTACTCTGTTAATAGTTGTGAATTTAATTAATTGGTAGTCCGTTTTTCAATCTGGAATTTTGAATTGCTTATGTCTAACCTGCCACCACTCAATACAGCAACAATTTGGGCAATTCTTGACGATAAAATTGATGATGCCACAGTCAACCAGTTGCTATGGCATTATTTAGGCTATCGCTATGATTCTTCAACTGCACAATGGGACATTAGCCAAGTTGCACCAGAATGGCAAGAGGAGTACCCACAACCACCAAATTTCATAGAATCTCGCCCTGCAACAGTGAAGTTAACTCGTTCCATCCCTGCTGAAAACAAACAAATGCTAAAAGAAAAGCTGGGTTTCAAAGGGTACAAAATTGGTGAATTTGGGCCACGGCAAACTCGTAGAGCAACGGCGGCTAATTGGTTTTTAAGTTATTTGCAACAAACTAACGGCAAAATTGAATAATCTGATACAGCAAGCAGATATTTAGATAAAAACATATTATTTTTACTGAATATCTGCTATTTAAAAAAAAATCATAAAAAGTCATTAACTTATTTATATAAATTTTGTAACTTGATTAATAGCATTTTAGCTTTAGTAGTTTTATTGGTTAAAAGTAAATGCGATAAACAGTCAAAAATCGCCGAAAAATAGTAGTTTTTACAAAATATTTATAAATTAATCCTCAAGATAGAAGCGCTAGTTATAGAATTATTTCTCTAGAGCGATTTGCAAATTCAATTAAGCATCAGAGAATACGTCTATCAACCCTTGATATTACAAACACTTCTATGGCAAAGCCAATTGAATTTAATTTATTTGCACCATACAACAAAGGAGCCGCATTAATTGGTTCTTTTTCTGATTGGCAAGAAATACCAATGGAAAAAGGTGATGATGGCTATTTTCGTACAAGTGTTGAACTAGAAGACGGCGTTTATAAATATAAATTTCGCATCCAGTCAAATTCATGGTTTTTTGAACCAGAACAATGGGTTGATGTTACAGACCCTTATGCAACTGATATAGATGAACTAAGTGGAAAAGATGATAGTGTTATCCATGTAAAAGACGGCGAAAGGATTACTGATACCTATGTCTGGCAACATGATGATAAACCTTTACCTGCTGACAACGAATTAGTAATTTATGAATTACACGTTGGTGACTTTTCTGGCGGCGAGGATGATCCTTATGCACGAGGTAAATACAAACACGTCATTGAAAAGTTAGATTATTTGTGTGAACTAGGAGTCAATGCTATTGAGTTGATGCCACTTAAAGAATATCCCGGTGATTATAGTTGGGGTTATAATCCTCGCCACTTCTTTGCAACAGAATCAAGCTATGGTTCTACTGCTGAGTTAAAAAAATTGATTGATGAGTGTCATGCCAGAGGAATTCGTGTAATTCTTGACGGTATTTATAACCACTCAGAAGCATCTGCACCCTTAACACAAATTGACCACGATTATTGGTATCATCACGAACCTCGTGACCCTGATAATAACTGGGGGCCTGAGTTTAATTATGAACATTATGACGAAAAATTAGATATTAAGCCAGCCTGGAAATTTACTGGTGAGGCAATCCGTTTCTGGATTCAGGAATATCATCTTGATGGTATTCGGTATGATGCAGCACGGCAAATTGCTAATTATGACTTTATGCACTGGATTGTTCAGGAAGCCAAAAAAACTGCTGGTGCAAAGCCTTTTTATAATGTTGCTGAACACATTCCTGAAACTACCAGCATTACCAATGTAGATGGGCCAATGGATGGTTGCTGGCATGATAGTTTCTATCACTGCATTCTAGAACATATCTGCGGTGATACATTTGATTTAGAGCGTCTAAAAGATGTTATTGACTGCAAACGCCAAGGCTTCTTAGGTGCTACCAATGTAGTAAATTACCTCACCAACCATGACCATAACCATCTCATGGTTGAATTGGGGAACCGTGAGATTTTTAACGAAGAAGCCTTTAGACGGGCTAAATTAGGAGTAGCCATTCTAATGACTGCTGTTGGTGTACCTTTGATTTGGATGGGAGAGGAATTTGGTGAGTACAAACCCAAACAACCCGAATCATCAAAAATTGATTGGACACTGTTAGGTAACGATCTCAATCGTAGTTTATTTGAATCATACAAAGGCTTAACCAACCTGCGTAAAAGTAATCACGCTCTCTACACAGAAAATATTGACTTTATCCATGAAAATCCAGAGGCAAAAGTATTAGCTTACACTCGTTGGAATGATGAAGGTTCTCGTGTAGTCGTAATAGCAAATTTCTCAGAAAACTTCCTAGCTGGTTATCATGTTCCTAACTTTCCAAGTGCTGGTACATGGCACGAGTGGACAGGCAATTATGATGTCGAATCTGGTGATGATGGCATCATAACTGACTTGGGCCCATACGAAGCTAAAGTGTTTGTATGGCAGTAATTATATACACTAACACTGAGTCAGTAATCCAATAGCAAAAAGAAAGGGGGGAAATATTCTCCCCTTTTTAAGTTATTACTTTACTCAAATACAGTGTAATTAGAAATTTGTCAAGCACAAAATAAGCTATTTTAAAATTTCATGGGTTTGTGTTACACTTTTGAGTTGAAGTGCGTATATAAAATTGCCAAAGCATCCCCATGCACAACAAATTATTTAATAGTAATATCGACAACGCTAACATTGAGAACGATCGCATTTTATTAACTCCCAATGAAATAAAATCAAAATTACCTTTAACACAATTAGCCGAACAAAGAGTTTTAGCATACAGACAGGAAATAGAAGATATCCTGGATTTTCAGGATCGGAGAAAGTTTATAGTAGTTGGACCATGCTCAATCCACGACCCAAAAGCAGCGCTCGAATATTCTGAAAGGTTGAAAGCGTTGTCTGAGCAAGTTAAGGATAAACTGCTACTAATAATGCGTGTATACTTTGAAAAGCCAAGAACAACCGTCGGTTGGAAAGGATTAATTAATGATCCAGATATGGATGATTCTTTCCATGTAGAGAAAGGTTTATTAATTGCACGCGATCTGTTATTAAAAATTACAGAATTGGGATTACCTGCGGGTACAGAAGCGCTAGATCCAATCATACCTCAATACATTAGTGAACTAATTACATGGTCTGCTATTGGGGCACGCACTACCGAATCACAAACTCACCGTGAAATGGCAAGTGGACTCTCGATGCCTGTGGGTTTTAAAAACGGTACTGATGGCAATATTCAAGTAGCTTTGAATGCCCTACAATCAGCTAGAAACCCGCATAATTTTCTGGGAATTAATCAAAACGGACAAGTCAGCGTCTTTCAAACTAAAGGGAATGGCTATGGTCACGTAATTTTAAGAGGTGGTAGTCAACCCAACTTTGATGCAGCAAATGTCAAATTAGTAGAAGATAAATTAAAACAGGCAAATTTACCACCAAGAATTGTTATCGACTGTAGCCACGGAAATACTAATAAAGATTACAAATTACAAGGTGCTGTTTTAGAAAATATTATTCAGCAAATAGTAGATGGTAATACATCAATAGTTGGCATGATGCTGGAATCACATTTGTATGAAGGTAGTCAACCAATTACCGATAAAGAAGAATTAAAATATGGAGTTTCTGTAACTGATAAATGTATTAGTTGGGAAGAAACCGAAAAAATTATTTTGGCTGCTTACGAAAAACTTAAGTAAATACCATAATTAGCATTTTCAGAAGGTTTAAATCGGGAGCAAGATCGCCCTTAGACTATAAGTCTGGGGCTATACAAACTTTCGTCCGGCGCGGACTCTATAAAACCCGCGCAGGTGGGTTCAGTCTGTATAGCCGCGATTTCCAATCGCCCGGTGTTTATATTATAAAAATGTGTAAAATTTTACACGTTATTTAGTCTTTATCACAAACGACTATAGGATTACTATTTGATTTTTGAACAAAATTAGGTATGTAGAGTGTGTTAGAACGGAGTTCGTAACGCACTATGATCATGGGTTTGATGCGTTACGCTGTCGCTAACACATCCTACGTATATTTTCAGAAATCAAACCGGATTCCTATAGGTAGCGGTAAATATTACCCCGTTTCTAATACGGGGTTTTTCTTTGAGTTACTGATGTTTATAGAGAGTTACTTTACCCAAGCAAATCTACTAAGCCTGTAATGCCTTAAACCACTTATTTAAAACTGTGCTGATGGTTTTCTTAATCTGATGATTACGACTCCACTTCTGGAATGCTATTTCATACTCTTCGCCTTTGATTTGAAAAGTATTCCATACATCCAGTCCTACAGGTAATGCGCAGAATAGCAAAATGTACAGCGACCAAGAAATTCCGCCACCAGTTAGTAAATTTAACAGTATAAAAAAGCCATTAAAAATTGCATAATTCCCTAGACGCTTCTGAAATCTTCTAATCCGGTAAGCGTCAAAAGCTTTTCGCTGTTGGGCTTGACCTTGTTGTACTAACCAGTCGCGCTCGGCTAATTTTAAAGAATCAGGTGAAATTTCTAACTCAGCAGCAATTTCTAATATCTGCTCATAAGAAAATTCTGTATTTTTATCATTAGCTTGACGAGCGATCGCTAAGTGGAGAATTTGTTGGACATCTTCTTGGCTATAAGAGCGGATGCTTTGGGGTTCAAACGCCGTCATAATTCTTTCTCTTATTATTACTTTAATAGAAATTTGTTGCCCGATAGATTTTAAGCAGCTACGCCAGTACTCTTTCCATTATCTCTACATTAGCAAATCTAGATGTTGTCGTGCGTCTAATGTGTTGATATACTACTCAAGATTCAGGACAAGTAAACTTTGGTTGTCGATAGGCTTGGCACTTTCCAGGCTGGAGCGTCTCTGTGAGGAGCAGGGTAGCCACGAAGATTCTTTAATCTTAAAACATGAGTTGCTCAAATCTTGCTGGCGCTAAGTTGAGTAGAAGACTCATCTCTTCCACTTTTCCCTCAATATAAAGACTCTCCAAATATCCGAATCCGATCGCATACAGCAGAGCATAATATCGAAAGAACAAGCATTAACAAGGATGTAACTCAATGGTTGAAGAAAATGGATCGATTCGTACCCTATCGGTTGATATTGGTGGTAGTGGCGTTAAGGCTATGGTTTTAGATATTACCGGAAGTCCTGTAACAGAAAGAGCGCGTTTAGATACACCTCAACCTGCTACACCAGACGTTGTAATTAATGCAATTGTTGTGTTAGCTGCTGCTCAAGGTGAATTTCATCGTGTTTCGGTGGGTTTTCCTGGCGTGGTTCGCTGTGGAGTCACAGAAACGGCGGTAAACTTGCATCCAGATTGGATTGGATTTGATTTGGAAACAGCGTTATTAAAACACTTAAACAAGCCTGTACGGGTGATTAATGATGCAGACATGCAGGGGTTTGGTGCGATCGCAGGTAAAGGTGTAGAACTGGTGATTACTCTCGGTACAGGGTTTGGTTCAGCTTTATTTGTAGACGGTAAGTTAGTACCAAATATGGAAATGGGACATCATCCATTTCGCAAAGGAGAGACTTTTGAGCAGCAGTTAGGGCGTGCAGAGTTAGAAAAAATTGGTGAGAAAAGATGGAATAGGCGTTTAGAAAAGGCGATCGCATCCTTACAACATCTGTTCAATTATGATTACCTTTACATTGGCGGTGGTGAAGCTGTAAGAGTGAATTTCCAGCTACCTTTAAATGTAAAACTCATCCCTAATATTACTGGTTTATTAGGTGGTATTGCTTTGTGGCGAGATGAAAAAAGGTAAAAAGTTTTTCAACATCCACAACTAAGCGTACTAAGCAATGTCTCAGGGTGAACTACACCTACGCGCTTATAAGGTGCATCCTTTCCTCGTCTTTAAAAATGTTGTAAAAATTAACACAGGTTAAGCAGAGAATTGTATACACATTATTTACATTGCTAGCATCTAACTTTGTCAAGTAGTAGTCTTAACTCTAGTTTAAATTCAAGACCGTACAACAACGTTGTGCGGTTTCATCTTCTTGAGGCCGAAGTATGTGTTTTCTGAGAATAGGGTGAAGGAGCCATATAAATTCAATTACAAAGCAAATATTTAGGAAACATCGCTGAATATTTCCAGATTGAAGGTGACAAAACTAGATAATTGAATTGTGTAACGACCATCATGTATCCTGCGATATAAAATAAAAAGTTGATAATCTCCTATCAAGGAAGACCAATTGTTTAAAATCAAGAGTTGATCATTATTGTCAAATATTGCATTGATAAATGCTTAAAAAACAGACTCAGAGAATTCACAGGATTTTTGCTGGTAGCATAAATATGCTAAAAGTAACATCAGCATATCAAGCATGAGCCAAAGGTAACGAGAAAAATTTCTTTGATGGCATTCCCAGAGAATCATATAGTATGTTATTGTCTAAACCGTTGATTTAAATAGCATATCTTAGAAGTTAGTGGCTTAATTGAAGATAAAAAAGGCACAAAACTAATAATATTAGTCTCATTAGATGGAATTGGAGGTGAGCAAATACCAGCATGATAATATTATCTGAAAAATTAGTACATGACTTTTTTGTTTAGTCAGTATGTATTATCCTGAACAGCAGCAATGTTGTTAGTTAAAAGAAATATTGGTTAAAGTAAAATGAACTACAATGACTGAAATTGGCCTGATGATGACGGGCGTATTAACAATAAGACAAGCATTTGGAACCAATTTGCCACAACAGCAATTAGTTCAGATGGAAAATGACGAAAAGCAGTTAAAACAGAATGAGTCAGAGGTAACTGCTCAAGTCACACCACCTGAATTTATGCAGACAGATGAGATTTCCCAGGCTTCTCCCTCAGCGATCGCACTAGAGAAAGGACACATACTTCAGAAAATCAGCAAAAATAATCAGTTCCTAGCTTCTTCTAACTTAGGTAAGTCTAAAAAGCCTTCTCAGTCTGTAGCTCAAGTACGCACAAAGGCTACAGGACGTTTCCAGAAGTTTAGTAGCCAACCGATGCCGACTCTTTATTTCGGTAGCTCTGGTCTTGCTGTCAGAGTCTTACAACGGCTATTAGTGGCTAACGGTTATGCCGTAAGAGTGGATGGGATTTATGGCGCACTGACAGAAACTGCTGTCAAAGCCTTTCAAAACCAGCAAAATTTAGGAACAGATGGAATAGTTGGTCAACGAACTTGGCGGGCTTTGACAACTTAGTCATTTGTTCTTAACCATAACAAATGACTAATGACTAATGACAAATTACCGATACTTATGCTGCTCTAATAGTTGTTGCGCTCTTGGCTTATAAATTAAATAGAACAAAGCCTCAAGATAACGTAACAAATCTTCCCGATTCTCCTTCGAGGTAAAGTTCCAGAAGCCATAAATCCGCGCTAATGATAACAGCTTGCTAGTATGAATTTTCCAAGTATAGGTGCTGTAAACTCGGTCAATCCCTCGATGCGAAATTTCATTCCAATAGTTAGGATTCTGTTCGCATTTAGTAATGAAGTCCACAATTTTTGTGGCTGTCTCATCTAAATTTGTTGGGTTAATCAAAAAGCCATTAACCTTATCTTGAATAATCTCTAGTGGCCCACCAAACTGTGTGGCAAAAGTCGGTAATCCTGAAACCATCGACTCTAAAATTGTCAAACCAAAAGCTTCAAATAAAGCTGGTTGTACAAAAATTCCCTGATGATCGGCAATGACTCGGTAAATTTCACCAGAATCAGTTTTTGTTAAGCGCACACCCAGCCAACGAATCTTCCCGTGGAGATTGTACTCCTCAATGATTTGGTAGAGTTTGATAATTTCGTCACGTTCTTCGTTGTCGCCTGATTCCTCTACACGTAACTTACCCGCCACCAAAATTAAATTGCAATGCTCTTGTAATTCTTTACTTTGACCATAACATTCAGCTAAACCTGTGAGGTTTTTGATGTGGTCAAGACGCGCCATTGAGAAGAGGGGGCGCTTGTTAGGATCATCAAGTTTGCCAAATATTTGCGTAGGATCTTCTAAAGTAAAGAGTGTTTCTGCAAGGCGTTGGCGATCGCTCTCAACTCTATCTTTAGTCCGGGTGTAGGGGAAGTAATTATTTTCGTTTACTCCAGGCGGTACGACATTAAATTTGGGACTAAATAATTCAATGCCATTGGTAACATGGTATAACTCCGGCATCGTGAAGCATTTGTAAGACTCGTACTGTCCCACACTATCCGGTGTTCCCACAATTTCTTGGTAGGTGCTGCTGACAACAAAATTGGCAGCATTCATCGCAATTAAGTCAGCTGTGAATTGCAATGAAAAATGATATTTATCCTCTAATTCTTGCCAGTAAAGGTTACTGAACAAGTATTTGGATTTTTCCAAAGCATGGGCAACATTGCATTGGGTAACTTTCAGCCGTCGCGCCAGCAAAAATGCTATTAAATTCCCATCAGTATAGTTTCCAACTATTAAGTCAGGTGTGCCGTGGAATTCTGCCCGTAGTTCTCTTTCTGAGTCAATGGCGAAAGTTTCTAGATAAGGCCAAAACTCAAATCGGGAAATCCAGTTTTGAGTCATGTTAGGATTAAATTCCCGTAAAGGCACTCGCAAAATCCAGGCATTTTCGGTACCGTGGACTTTTTCTAGCCGTTGATTACAAAGAGTGCCATCACTATTGGGAATCAAGCGGGTAAGAATAATTACTTTTGGCTCAACATTTAATTTCTCTAAACCCGCAAGCAAAACATCTTCTTGTAGCTGCTTCTCTAAGCTCTTAGCCTGGTCAAGGACGTAAACTACCTGACCGCCTGTATCAGGACGACCCAACACTCCCTCTTGGCCAAACCAGCCATGAGCCGACACTAAGACGATTCTAAAAATCATCGGGACACGAGAAATGAAAGCTTCTAGGGTCTGGGGGTCGGCAGAATCAATCAATTCATCGAGAATATTTAAAGTTTCCCGCACGCGTGCTGCGGTGTTACCCCAACCCGGCTCAAAACCCATTGACTGTAATTGGAAGCGGAATTGTTCGTAGGGTTCATCTTCGGGGCGATTATTAACAAAGCCGATCGCTTTCTTAACTTGCTCTGAAAGTTGCTGCTGCGATTGAATGCGATCGTTAATTAGTAGTTGGACACCGTTGTAATGGTGCAAGCGCAAGAAATTTAATAGGCTGTCCAGCAATTGCTTGGAGTCTTGAAATATTTTGCTGGATAGATAGCGGTTGAGAAATTGTACCCCTTTACCAATATTTTTGGGGTCGCGGATGATTGGGGTGTAGTCGTAAAATGGGCCGAAGTCCAATTCTAGCAGGTCGCCGTCGTTGGGATGAAATTTGTTCACCAAGCGATCGCGCAAATCAAGTAAATCCTGTACGGTCATCGGCTCAATGCTCAAGTCTGATGTCAACCAATAAACTTCTTGGCTAGCAATCTTCGAACGGATGATAAAACAGAAGTTAGAATCTTCTTGAATAATTTCCTGAGTATAGTAAATCAGTTTGCCTAACTCAGAGGTAGTGTAATAAGCCTCTGGTTTCTGGGACTTTGAGCAATACTCACTATATACATTGAGTATGTCGTTCCGCAGCAAGTACTTCTTTTCTTGTTGGCGTAATTCACTAAGAAAGGAACGCAAATCACTTCTTTCTTCACTATCTAAGACTGCTTGAAGCAATTCAGACATAGCAACTCCACTAGATGACGATGTTTGCATTGTTAACTTTCAAGGCGAGACAAATAAGCCTCAACCTTTTTTTCACGAGATACAAACACGAAATAACACAGATAAATCATATTTATCTGTGTACCTATAAGTATCAACTTTTCAGCAGACACCTAAATCGTGTTCTTCTTTACCTAAAGTATCTATGACTCAGTATTTTTGACTCTAACTAAAGGAATACAATTTTTATTTCTTTTGATAGATGTTAGAAAATAACTGCATTATCACCTTTGGGGGCACAAGATGTCAGTCCCTCAATTGCTGAATCTAATCCTAACTATATCATGGATTTATATGTATCTGATTATTAGCATCCCAATAATATTAACTATTAGCAATCAAGCTCTAGAATACTTGTGAATAAATATTTTTTGAACTTGTTTAAGTCATTAATGATTTTTATAATGGATATAGATACTCTATTTTGCGACTTTGATGATTGTTGATATCCTAGTAAATTGGTTAACAAGTAATATCATTTCCAGGTAATCACTTATTATAAAAGCGGTAAGAGCAAAGATGACTAATGCCGAAAGAATGCTATTTCATCTACAATCGCGCCTCGACGAGGATTTTGCTGTAGACTTCGCTGGAAGAGACAATTGCTTGTACTGCGCGTACTGCTGCATCAGGATTATTAAGTTTGATAAAATCGTAATGACGATTTAAGTCAATTTACTAATCAAACTTTCTCCACTATTGGCGTTGCTTAGGCATTGTAAAAGATAAGTGCAGATCACACACTTAATTTTTATTAAGCAAGTAGATTTGCTTATATACATCAAACTACTTATAATATAATCTGATAAATCATAGTGCATTTGCGGCTCTTTCAAATCATTAACTTGTAGAGAGCAGATACTTGCTAAAGTAATGGTAATGATCTTTCAAAACCACAACTCACTTTCTATAAGGAATCATGGATCACTATGAAATTATATAGGGCGAACGACGGGACTCGAACCCGCGAATGGTGGTACCACAAACCACTGCCTTAACCACTTGGCTACGCTCGCCATTCAACAATTCGAATTATAGCAATAATTTGGCAAACGATCAAGAGTTTGTGTTCAAGGAACGGACTCAGTTGATTTAGAGTCTCTGAAATCTAACGATTACAATGTATTTTACTTGGCAAACATGAAACCCCTAACCATCATTGCATATACTGGAGCAGCAGCAGGACTCGCCGCCTTGGGTGTGACAATGGCAAAGACTAATCCCAGTCAGGTTGAATATGAAGAATATGCAGTGCAACGGTTGACGGAATACTTAAAAACCGATGTATGCAAAAAAACTACGAATATTATAGAAAATTTAATCCATTTTAATTGTGATAAGTTGGTTGACTCAGCTAACCCACAAATCCAAGGAATTATTGCCAGGACTACAGAAAGACAAAATTTTATGATTTTTAGCATTTACCGTACAGATTTAAAAATAAATTCTTGGATACCTTCTTACAAATTTGAAACGGTGGGAGCTTTTGATCAATTTTATACTTACACTGCTGAAGAACAATAGCGCTAGCAGAAGTGGAAGAATATAAAAGTGATTTAAAATACTTGTATTTAGGAATTTATAATAGTTTCGATAATCACCAGAGTAATTATTACCACCAGCTTAATATTAAGTAAAATATGAACATTAGTCACTGAGAGTTCAAGCTTTGCCGATGTCATCTGCCTATTTGCTAGTATCTCACGGAAGTCGCGATCGCCGCCCAGAAGTTGCTATGCAGCAACTAGCAAAGCTGGTATGCAACAAATTACCAAACAACTACAACCCATCAAGTAGTGAACATTTGGTTGGCATAGCTGCTTTAGAAATGAGTCCTCAGCCTTTACATGAGCAGATTCAAAAATTTGCCAAGAGCGCTTTTGGCGATCGCTGGGTTGGACTACACAAACCATCTCAAAACGAGAATAGCATCAAAATTGTACCGCTATTTCTGTTGCCGGGAGTCCATGTTATGACAGATATTCCCGCCGAAGTAGCGCTAGCGCAACAGGCTATTGGTCAAAATATCATGATTGACTTGCAGCCACATTTAGGCTCTCACCCCAAATTAGAGAAATTACTGGCCAAGCAAATATCTACTATTAAAGCAGAAGCATGGATTCTGTTAGCTCATGGTAGCCGTCGCCCAGGTTCCAAAGAAACTGTAGAAGCAATGGCGGCGAGTTTGTCAGCAGTTGCTGCTTATTGGACTGGGCCTCCTAGTTTAGAATCACGGGTGAAAGAGTTGGTAGCTGTTGGTTATAAGGAAATTGCAATTTTGCCATACTTTTTATTCGCTGGTGGAATAACCGATGCGATCGCGGCCTCCATAGAGGAGCTAAAATTACAATTTTCTGCGGTGAATTTCCAGTTGGCAGAGCCACTGGGAGCAAATGCAGAATTAGCCGAGCTTATTTGGGATTTAACGGATAGATGAACCGCACAGAAAAACAGGAGAACGAGTATTTGGGAAAGGTTTATTTAGTAGGTGCGGGGCCAGGAGATCCAGGGCTAATAACCTTGAAGGCAAAAGGTTTGTTGGAATGTGCAGATGTAGTTATCTATGATGCCTTAGTGAGTCCGGCAATTCTGGCAATGATTAATCCCCAAGCCGAACAAATTAACGCTGGTAAGCGCCGGGGGAAACATTCGCTATTCCAGGAAGAAACAACTCAATTACTGATTGAGAAAGCGCAGGATCATGCAATTGTAGTGCGGTTAAAGGGTGGCGATCCGTTTATCTTTGGTCGTGGTGGCGAAGAGATGGAAGAATTAGTCAACGCTGGGATATCAACTGAAGTTGTGCCCGGTATCACATCGGGGATTGCGGCTGCGGCATACTCAGGTATACCTTTGACTCATCGGCTCTATAGCTCATCAGTGACATTTGTAACTGGTCACGAGGCGGCGGGTAAGTATAGACCGAAAGTGAATTGGAATGCGATCGCGCACGGTTCCGAAACTATTGTAATTTATATGGGAATTCACAATCTGCCTTATATTGTGGAACAGTTAAGTGCAGCTGGGTTGGATGTAGAAACGCCCATTGCTTTAGTGCGTTGGGGTACGCGCCCAGAACAAGAAGAATTGATTGGTACTTTAAAGACAATTGTAGAACAGGTAGAGCAAACTGGATTTGGTGCGCCTGCGATCGCAGTCATTGGACAAGTAGTAAATATGCACAGCATTTTGTCTAGTTGTCGTCCAGTTTGATGGCTGGCGCAAAAGTGAAATGAAGTGTTTTTAAGTTTCTCGAATCCAAAATGCCAATCCTCCTCCACGGCCACGAGCGGCAATGAAATCTTTCGTAACTAAAAAGAAGGCAAAGAAGGGTAATTGAGCTATCGGTTGGTTGTAAAAATCTTCTGTTTGAACTTTACCAGAACGAATTGGTCTGTTGTAAACAACACGACCAAACAGACTAATAAGCATTTGGTTAAAATCAAACGCCAATAAATTTTTCTTACCTATATATTGCACTGGCCCCGTGAGCTTCAATAAAACTGGCCCCAATTCAACCTGATTACAAATTTCGCCTCTATCCGAATCATGTTCTAAAGTAGCATCAAAGGAAACATGGATTTTTATAAATTTGGGTACATACAAACCCTTACCTAATACAATTCCTCCGTGTTCTCTGGCTTTCTTAGTGCCAGTAGCAAAGCAAAGTTGCCATTTACCTAGAAGAGACTCAAAGGGATAAGTTAACCGTTCCTGCTTGGCAGATTTTTCTGATTGTAGCAACGCATTGACTAATCTTTCAGCAATAGGGCGTGTATCTTTTTGTCGTCGATATGCAGCTGCCGCCTGTGATAGCACGGTAACAAAGTCAAATTTCGCTACAGGTGTCAAATTAGCTGTCATAATTTAACTATTTCTTTGCTTTTCTGATAGATTGTAGCGTCATCGAGAGTCAGAATTGCATATCGAGAAGAGGGATTTTTATAATCGGTTGTCAGATTTTTCGTGATTGAGCGGATACTCCATAAGGTAGGTTAATTATTAGTCCCCTAGGTATAACTGGTTTTTGAGTAGGGTTACGACCAAATGTGCCTACCGCTACCTCTCCTACGAAAGCTCTTGTTAATGACCAAATTCTGTGACAATGGTTAACAATCTGACAATTCATGCAATATGGAAAAGTTAATGCGGAACCTAGCGCCCCAACTTTTGTAGGGAATGGCGAAAATTCAAAGTCTCTCAACAGGAGGAGAGAGGAATGAAGTCAGGTTTTCCAAATTTTGTGAAAAGTCAGAGTTAACAATAAGCCGGAATCTGAATCTAAGGTACTCATGAGCCAGAGTTCTCAAAACAGCCCTTTGCCACGCAAACCTGTTCAATCATATTTCCATTGGTTATACGCTTTCTGGAAATTCTCTCGCCCTCACACGATTATTGGTACAAGTCTGAGTGTGTTGAGTTTGTATTTAATTGCTATTGCCATTAGTAATCCTACTAATTCCCTATTCCCTACTCCCTATTCCCTACTCCCTGTTTTCGGCGCATGGATTGCTTGTCTATGTGGCAATATTTACATCGTAGGGTTGAATCAATTAGAAGATGTTCATATTGACAAGATTAATAAACCTCATTTACCGTTGGCATCAGGTGAGTTTTCTCAACAGATGGGGCAATTAATTGTCGCGTCTACTGGGATTTTGGCGCTAGTTGTGGCGTGGCTAACTGGGCCATTCTTATTTGGTATGGTGGCAATTAGTTTGGCCATTGGTACTGCTTATTCTTTACCGCCAATTCGTTTAAAACAGTTTCCCTTTTGGGCGGCGCTGTGTATTTTTTCGGTACGCGGCACGATTGTTAATTTAGGATTGTATCTGCATTACAGTTGGGCACTCAAACAAAGCCAAACAATTCCGCCTGTGGTTTGGGTGCTGACATTGTTTATTTTGGTGTTTACCTTGGCGATCGCAATCTTTAAAGATATCCCAGATATAGAAGGCGATCGCCTCTACAATATTAATACTTTCACGATTAAACTAGGGCCCCAAGCTGTGTTTAATCTAGCTCTTTGGGTGATAACTGTCTGTTATCTAGCGATAATTCTGGTAGGAGTGTTACACATCGCCTCAATTAACCCCATTTTTCTGATAACTGCTCATTTGGGTCTGTTAGTTTGGATGTGGTGGCGGAGTTTGGCGGTAGACTTACAAGATAAAAGTGCGATCGCTCAATTCTACCAATTTATCTGGAAACTCTTTTTTATAGAATATCTGATTTTTCCTATCGCCTGCTTTTTGGCTTAGACAATGCTAGAAACCTTTCCTACCAGTTCTATTATCGCTGCGATCGCTGTTATTTTGAGTTTGTCGATCCTAGGGTATTTCGCTTGGAAAACTTTGATTACCTCAGACTTGTTTCAAAAAGGAATCAATCTTGCTCAAGCAAAAGATTACCAAGGTGCAGAAGCAGCATTTCGCAAAGTAATTTCTCTCAACTCTACTAATGATGTAGTGCGCTTGTTTTTGGGAGATGTTCTAAACCAGCAAGGCCAAGTAGAGGAAGCAACAGAATTATTCCGGGAAGTGATTCGCCGAAGTCCAAAAAATCCCGATGCTTACTTGCGTCTGGCCAATATTCTTATGCAGCAAGAGCGAGAAGAAGAAGCTAAAACTAACCTGCTACAAGCTAAAGATTTATTGCAAAAACAACGCCAACCCGAAAAAGCTAACAAAATCACTCAAGTGTTAGATAAAATGAGTATTAAGTCAAGTCAATCTTAAGTTGAGTGAGAATTGCACAAGTTAAATTTTCCTGTTGCGTCTCCTAATTTTTTACCATTCCCATCATTATTATGGTGAGAATGGTTTTATTTTGGAATTACCAGTGTTTTTTGTAATTATGTCCGTAATTTTTATAAGTTTGATCGTTCCCTTCATAGCACGTAGAACGACATCTACATAAATTGCCTCGACAGCGTATAGTTTTGGGTAAGTTCTCTCACAATCTGAGGGAAAATCCCAATCTTTCAAAAGTTCACACTATTGATGCAAAAACCCTTTACAACTCTCTTATCTTTGGGATCTTTATGTTCTACCCTCTGGGTACTTCTTCGGAGAACTCGTAGAGTAGCCGCTCCGTGTCTATCGGTTCATTTAGTCATTCTCCTATTCCTATTTTCAGACAAGATAAAAGTAAATTTCAAACGTACAAATAACTTGTTCTAATTAAAGGCATTGAGTAGTAGATTTTATAGATTCAAAATAATCCAGTATTTATGTCAGAAATTATATCAGAATTGTGGACTAACTTTTTTACATCAGGATCGTTTATTCCACATGGACATTGTTATCTATGGCAAACGAATTTAGTTTGGTTACATATATTATCTGACGCGTTCATTGCACTAGCTTATTATTCGATTCCAGCTACCCTATTTTACTTTGTCCGTAAACGGCAGGATTTACCCTTTGATTGGATATTTTTGCTGTTTAGTGCATTTATTGTGGCTTGCGGCACTACTCATTTAATAGAGATTTGGACACTTTGGCATCCAACTTATTGGGTATCAGGGTTTGTCAAAGCGGTAACTGCCATGATATCTGTAATTACAGCAGTACAACTTGTGTCTTTAGTTCCACAAGCATTAGCACTTCCTAGCCCTGCTCAACTAGAACAAGCAAATCAAGAGCTTCAAACACAAATAGCCGAACGCTTACGGGTAGAAAAGGAACTGCGAAAATACCAAAATCATTTAGAAGAAATGGTTGCTATTCGCACCAATGAAATTACCAAAACCAACGAGCAATTACAACAAGAAATCCTTGAACGCCAACGAATTTTAGAAGTTCTCCGACAAAGTGAAGAACGTTACCGTTATCTAGCTGAGGCAATTCCTCAACTTGTATGGACAACTGATGCTAACGGTGAATGTGATTTCTTTAATCAAAATTGGTGCGACTACACAGGGCTAACATTAGAGCAGTCCTTGGGTTCTGGTTGGTTAGCTGCATTGCATCCAGATGATGTCCAAAATGCTGATAAGGTATGGTCTAATGCTGTAAAAAATGGCTCTACATATAACAATGAATATCGTTTTAAACGAGCTTCTGATGGTTCCTATCGTTGGCAGCTAGCGCGAGGTTTACCACTTAAAGATGAGCAAGGTATTGTAGTTAAGTGGTTTGGGACGTGTACAGATATCCACGAACAAAAACAAATACTTGAAGAACGGGCACACCTGTTGGAATTAGAACAAATAGCACGAGCGAAAGCAGAAACAGCCAATCGAATTAAAGATGAATTTCTCGCCGTCCTATCTCACGAACTACGCACTCCACTAAACGCAATTCTTGGCTGGTCAAAGTTATTGCAAAGTCGGAGGTTAGACCAAGCAAAAACATCGGAAGCACTAGCCACAATCGAGAGGAATGCAAATTTACAAGTTCAACTCATCGAAGACTTGCTGGATATCTCCAGAATTTTACAGGGCAAACTGACGTTGAATATTACGAAGATTAACCTAGAGTCTACGATATTGTCGGCACTAGAAACAATGCGTTTAGCGGCAGAAACAAAATTAATTGAGGTAAGTAAAGTATTTGAACCGAATGTGGGACAAGTTATGGGCGACTCGACTCGTTTGCAGCAAGTCGTCTGGAATCTCCTTTCTAACGCTCTCAAATTTACACCCAAGGGAGGAAAAATAGAAGTGCGATTAGAGCAAGCCGATGGTTATGCTCAAATTATAGTTAGCGATACAGGTAAGGGAATCAGCCCTGAATTTTTGCCATTCGTCTTTGATTACTTCCGTCAAGCAGATAGCACCTCTACAAGAAATTTTGGTGGATTAGGATTAGGGTTGGCAATTGTGCGTAATATCGTCGAAATACATGGCGGTATTGTCAAAGCGAAGAGTGAAGGTGAGGACAAAGGGGCAATATTTACTGTTAGTTTGCCGCTTATGCCAGATGAAAGCCGAAGCCTGACGGATCAACAAAACTATGCTGTATTCTTAACTTCTAACTCCTTAGCCCTCAGTGGTATCCGCGTTTTAGTTGTAGATGATGATACTGATTCACGAGATTTTATTGCTTTTGTACTAGAGCAAGACGGGGCTTTTGTGATTGCGGTATCTTCTGCTTATGAAGCATTACAAACCCTAGTACTCGTAAAGCCAGATGTGTTAGTCAGTGATATTAGTATGCCTGAGATGGATGGCTATATGTTAATACATCAAGTGAGAACTTTGACACCAGAACAAGGTGGACAAATACCAGCAATTGCCTTGACTGCTTTTGCTAGAAACGATGATCAGCAAGAAGCCCTAAAAGCTGGGTTTCAAATGTATTTATCCAAGCCTGTTAATCCAGAAGAATTAATTGCAGCCATTACTCGAATTGTCGAAATAAAAGTGTAAACAATTACTTAGTAAACAACTTTTCACTCGTAATAAAGCCTCATATTTTGTATGCAAATGGACAATTAGATGAGAATCCACTTGTATCAAGTTAGGCTAATAACTTATAATTCCTGCTATAACTAAGCCAAAGCTATACAAGTCGATTTTATATATAAACCAAGCAGGTAAGGTAATAAAAATGCTGAAAAACAAGAATGTACTGGTAGCAGCTATTATCTGCTTGTGTTTGAGTAATGGCAATACTGCTTTTGGTAAAGATGTTGGCGTTGTTTTATCAAAAATTCCAGACTCAAATCGAGCAGCACTTCCTGGCAACAAAAACGCAGTTGCTAACTTTGAGCAAGGAAGCAATCTATACAAACAAGGAGATTTCAAAGGAGCAGAGGCGGCTTTTCGCAAAGCCATTGAACTAGAACCCAACTTTGTGCAAGCTTATATTGCTTTGGCAAATACTCTCGACGATCAAGGCAAACCCCAAGAAGCGATCGCACATTACAAAAAAGCCATCAGCCTCGATCCTCATGACTCTGGAGCCTACTTTAATTTGGGTTTGACTTTAGCAAGGCTCAATCAGTTAGAACCTGCGATCGCACAGTATAAAAAAGCCCTCAGTCTTGAACCAAACTATGCAGACGCTCACTATAACTTAGGAAATGCTCTCTACGCTCAAGGTAAGCTAACCGAAGCAGTCACCGAATATACAGCAGCTATTCGCCTCAAACCCAGTTATGCGCCAACTTACGCGCGTCTGGGAAATGCTCTGTACGATCAAGGTGAGCTAGCAGAGGCAGTGACTCAGTACAAAAAATCCATTAGCTTTGATCCCAACTATGCAGACGCTCACTATTACTTAGGCAATGCTTTGTACGCTCAAGGAAAGTCAGCTGAAGCGATCGCCGAATATACAGCAGCCATTCACCTCTCTCCAAAAAATCCCGCAGGTTATAATGCCTTGGGAAATACTCTCTACGCTCAAGGCAAACTAGAAGAAGCGATCGCCCAATACAAACAAGCTCTCAGCCTTGAACCCAACTATGCAGACGCTCACTATAATTTAGCAAGCGCTTTTTACGCTCAAGGCAAGCTAACTGAAGCGATCGCCGACTATACCGAAGCGATTCGCATCGATCCAAAACACGCACAAGCTTACACAGGTTTAGCAAATGCGATGGACGATCAAGGTAAACCCCAAGAAGCGATCGCACATTACAAAAAAGCTATTAGCCTTGTACCTAATGATGCCTTCACTTATTATAATTTGGGCATCACTTTAGGACGAGAACAACAGCTAGAAGAAGCGATCGTTAATCTCAAAAAAGCCAAAGAGTTATTCCAAGCTGAAGACAACAAGGAAATGGTTGAGCAAGTCGAGCAGCTAATCAAAAAAATTAATATCCGAACGAATTGAATAATGGGAATTGGGAATGGGGAATGGGGAAGTAATAACAAATGACAAATGACAAATGACAAATGACAAATGACAAATGACAAATGACAAAAATTGAAGAAAAGGGCAAAGTCTACCTCGTAGGTGCTGGGCCTGGAGATGTGGCATACCTGACTGTAAAAGCTTATAATCTCTTAGATGCTGCTCAGGTTTTAGTCTACGATGCCCTGGTAGATGCTCAATTATTGCAGTGTGTACCACCTGATTGCTTGAAGTTGGATGTTGGGAAACGCGGTGGTAAACCTAGTACAACCCAAGTTGAGATTAATAAGTTACTAGTAAAATATTGCCAACAAGGAAAACAAATTGTCAGGCTCAAATCAGGCGATCCATTGATTTTTGGGCGTTGCACTTCTGAAATTGAAGCGTTGAAAGCATCGGGTTGTGATTTTGAACTGATACCAGGAATTTCTTCTGCCCTTGCAGCACCCTTGTTTGCAGGAATTCCCCTTACAGATCCGGTGTTGAGTCGTTGTTTTGCAGTGCTTACAGCTCATGAACCAGAGGTTTTAGACTGGGAGGCACTCTCACGCTTAGAGACACTGGTAATTTTGATGGGAGGGCAACATCTGCCAGAGATTGTACAGCAATTGGTGCAACACGGGCGATCGCACTTAACACCCATTGCAATCATCCGTTGGGCGGGAACTCCTCGTCAACAAATTTGGACAGCGCAACTGGGCAATATTTTGGCACAAACCACCGGATTATCACTTTCCCCGGCGGTAATTGTTGTTGGCGAAGTTGTTGGGCTACATAAGTACTTACAACCTGAGAAAATAGATTATCAGGATTCGACTACAGCCCAAACTCCAATGTTAAACAACCTCTTTGCCTCTTCCGAACCCCTCACTGGTAAAACAATCTTGGTGACACGTTCAGTTGGACAGTCGAGTACATTTAGCGATCGCCTCATGAAATTAGGTGCAACAGTCATCGAAATGCCTACCTTAGAAATTGGCCCGCCTTCCAGTTGGGAAGCTTTGGATGATGCGATCGCTCATTTATCTCAGTTCGACTGGTTAATTCTCACTTCTAGCAATGGCATAGATTACTTTTTTGAAAGGTTAATTGCCCAAGGTAAAGATACCCGTGCCTTAGCAGGTGTAAAAATTGCCGTCGTTGGCGAGAAAACAGCCAATAGTCTCAAACAATACTCTCTCCAAGCAGATTTTATTCCCCCCAACTTTGTTGCCGATTCTTTAATAGAAAATTTTCCAGAGGAACTGAATGGTAAAAAAGTTTTATTTCCCAGAGTTGAAAGCGGCGGAAGAGAAGTTTTGGTTAAAGAATTAACTCTCAAGGGAGCAAAAGTAATTGAAGTTGCCGCATATCAATCTTGTTGTCCTAATAGTGTTCCACCTGCGGCAGAGTTAGCTATCCAAAACCGTAAGGTAAATGTAATTACTTTTGCCAGTTCTAAAACTGTGCAATTTTTCTACCAGCTTACTGAGAAGATATTGTCCCAAAGCTCTGATGTTAGTCAACTCCTAGAGGGCGTTTGTATTGCCTCTATCGGCCCTCAAACCTCTAAAACTTGTCATGATTTATTCGGGCGTGTAGATGTAGAAGCCCAAGAATATACTTTAGATGGTTTAACTCAAGCATTGGTAACATGGGCCATAAATTCTTAATCTCAAATGACCAATGACTAATGACCAATGACTAATGACTAATGACTAATGAAAAAACGTATAATCGGCTTAACCGGAGGTATTGCCACAGGCAAAACCACTGTCACCAATTATTTAGCTAGCGCTTATAACCTGCCGATTCTGGATGCAGATATTTATGCAAGAGAAGCAGTATCTTTAGGTTCGCCTATTCTGAGTGCGATCGCCGGGCGTTACGGCGAACAAATTTTATTACCAGATGGCAACCTCAACCGCCAAAAGCTAGGCGAAATTATCTTTAATCGTCAAGATGAACGCAACTGGATAGACAATTTGATTCATCCTGATGTGCGCGATCGCTTCCTCAAAGCAATTGCCCAATCTTCCTTACAAACACTGGTGTTAGTAGTGCCTCTATTATTTGAAGCGGGAATGACTGATTTGGTTACAGAAATTTGGGTAGTGTGTTGTTCTCAAGAGCAACAACTACAAAGATTGATACAACGAAATCATTTAAATAGACAACAGGCGCAAGCCAGGATCAACAGCCAATTATCTATCGAAGAAAAAGTGGCTCGTGCAGATATAGTTTTAGATAACTCTTCTACCCTCGAAAGACTACTGAAGCAGATAGATATCGCTCTAAAAACTACAAGTAGGGACTAGAAGCTATGTATATTAAAAAATATACATAGATTGCATTCTCAAGACATAAAATCTTTATAATTTTAGATGATCTAGTCCAGTAAAAAAATATTATATCTGACCAGCTTTATATAATAATTCGGTGATTTTACAGTTGAATCTGCGGTTGATGATACTGTAGATTTAAATTATTGTTGACAAAAAGATATCTTAAATAAAATTAAAGACTAATAATTAAGAATTAAGAAAAATTAATTGTAAATTATTAATCTTATTTTAAAATTATTTTGTGAGTCTTTTTTCGACGAATTGCTTGTAATTTAGTTTTGCTAATTATAGGGTACAGGCACTTAATTGGACATTGGGTAATAAATTCCTTTACTAGCTATCAATGCGGTTGATTTCTAACTAAATTGTCCACCTGTTCGATTCTGGATTGGTGATTTAAAAATGATTGAGATTCACCTATAGTCCAGAACTCTTCGTTATAGATTTCTTCTTTGGGAGAACTCATTTATGTCTTTGCTCAGGACAGGTATGAACTTAAGTTTTAGTTTTTTAAGCAAGTTAGCTCTAGTGAGCTTTCCAGTAAGTGAATTAAAGAAGAAAAATAAAATACACGATTATAGCCAATTAGCCTGGGGAAGCGACTACGTATTTGAGCGCCTCAATGAAGGAATGATAGGATATATGACTGGAGTAGGGAAAGACATTAAACCCTGCGATCGCATTATTTTACGAGAAGGTTTTGAATCTTATCAATATCAAGTAGAAGAAGTTGATTATTATTCCGATCCATCTGATATGTGGATAGCTTTGCTTAAGCAAGTACCGATTGACTAAATATTAAAGTCAACCAGTTACTTCAATTCTATCTGTGAAGATTTTCCCTATCTTACTAGACGAATAAGAGAAAGAATATATCTATTTTAAATCAATCAAAAAATGAGCTATTAAAGTATTCCTTTCGTAGGATAGCAAGTAAAGATGCAGAAGATTTGGGTTATCTTTATCAAGGTGCATCACTGAACCATCAACAGCTAAATGGTGATGATCTATCCACCTCTCCTGCGAATCTATTAAAAAACTGAAGTATGGGCTGACATCTGGATAATTTTTCGTTAATTCATCGTAGCTTTGATAAAAAGGAGGTATGCCAATTCCCATAGGCATATATAAACCTTTAGGATACTCTTCTACAGGCAATTGAGGAAGCTTTTTAAGATTAATGCCACTGATAAGTAATCTATTTTGCTCATTAGTCTTAATATCTGTGAATACTAACTCAATTTCTTGTAAATTTTGTTCAATGCCAATCGGTTTAATGTTCCTTAAAATAGTTTTGTCAAATTTGCCTATTCTCCAGTATTGATTTCCCCAAGGCTTATTTTGATCGTAAAATCCTGGTGGTCGAAAACTGGCAAATTTAATTTCATTTTTAGCGTCGTAAAAATCTCTCCATTTTGTAATATTTTTCGCTAGTGTAGTTCTAACTTTTCTACTCTGCTCTCCCGACACAATTATCCTTTCATCAAGGGAAAATTGAGTAGCAACTTCTTTTTGATCGAGTACGTTTCTTAGAAGATTACTCTTGACTATTGTGCCACTTGGATCTTGCCAGTGTTCTAACTTCCACCAATGTTTCCAATAAGAAATGTTATTGATTTTCTCAAAAATATTTTTGTAATGTCCCATCGGGAAAGTAAACCAACTTTGATAATAAAGGGTTTTATTACCATCCTCTTTAGTGAAAAGTAAAATTTCCCAAAATCCTGCATTTAAGCAATTATTAGCCAAAGCCACTTCTACCAGATTTTGCTTTTCAAAACCATCTCCGCCACTAATTTCTATATTTGGTGAGTTAGCAGGAAAACTAACCTGTTGTCTGTTCCACTCCCGGTCTGTAAAAGCGATTATTTCTAAACCTTGATCTTTTTTAACCCATTCTGGTGCTTTAGGAACTAATAGCTCTAAATCAACATTTTTTATAATGATTTGCGCCGTTTTGTTGTCTGTTGGCTCAATCACAAAATCGAAATGTGTATCATCTCTCTTAATAATTGTTAATTTCCTCTGAGAATATCTTTGAAAATTTTTACCCAAGGGTGCGGGATTGACTGGATAATCGACATTAGATAATTCTTGTAGCTTTACACTCATCTTATTATCAAATTTATATCTGGATTTAAACCAGAAGCCAGCCAATCCTAGCAAACCAAGACATAGAATAAGGGTGCTAAATAAAATCTGTTTATTCGTAACTCTAAAATTAAGCTTGCCAAATCGTGAAATGCCTGCATTCTTTTCCTTTGCAGATGTGTTTTTCATGGGATAGATTAACTTTTATGAGAATGGTACTTAACAGCATACCGTTATGTGAAACTGATTTTTCATTCCCATTATCAAAGGTCACATTAATAAACAATTATCTAAAATTAAGTGGTTTAATACCCATTTCCTGCTGACTTTTCACAGTTTCTGGAGAACCTCTCTTTTATTTCTCTCTCTTTCTAGGCTACGGTGTACACATAAGTCTTTTAAAGTTGTCCTACAACCTTTTGATCCACTCCACCCAGTCCTGCGATAAATTGGGGGTAAAAACCTCTCAAAGTACTCCAATTTATCAGAGGATTTAGGAGGAACTACAGCATTTTAGTTTTGTAGAGAGATGTGCAATAGTTTTCGTTTAAGGTGGAAAGGGTTTGAATTTCCCTTTCCCCATTGCCCTTTAACCTTTCCCCAGACCAAAAGAGAGATTATTGGGTTTAACCGAAAAATATTGGAGAGATGTGTATACACCTTAGCCTAGAAGGAGAGACTTTGAATTTCCTCCCAGTCAGGATTTTAGTGACGAGTGTAGGAACGCTCAAAGTGAGTTTTGAGTGTCTGAGCCATAGTGGATATTAAAATTGCTGTTATAGAAACCGATATTGCTGCTATTCTGATTCTAGAATCATCTGCAAGTATCCCTACAGCAGCTAAAGCGATCGCTACCCCTATACAACTTTGTCTGACTTTATTTGTCACTTGATAAGCTTGATTGCAGGAATGACAAATAATTGTATGTTGCGAAAATCGGTCTAATGTTACCAACTTCTCATCGAACTCGCTATTACCGACATTTTTTGAGGTGGAATAACCTTGATAAAACGGCAAAGACGACCCAAATTTATCTAGCCACTTGCGATACTCAACCACCAAAGTATCAGATGTCTTCAGAGGTAAATACACTTCTTTGAGATTTTTTTTCAAACGCTCAATTTGTGCTTTTTGTTCAACAACTAATTGCAAATCACCTTCCAAGATTTTGTTTCTTATCAAGATGTGATCTAACCAAGGCGGCATCAGCTTGATTTTTTGGGTAAAAGAGTTACTATAATTTCTGATGAGAATCCGACATCTATTCTTACCTAGTGGAATTGAATACAAGGCTGTGCCCCCAAATTTACCTTGCTGTCCATTAGCAAATTTGTAAAGAATCAAATTAGGAGCAATGAAATCTAATGAAATCCAAGGCAGATTAGGTTTCCGTGTTCGTCGCCACCTTCCCTTAATTCCCTGAACGTTGCTTTCAATAACTTCTATTTCCAAAGCTTGGGCATCTTCTCGACTTCCCATGATGCCATCATGACTGATTGGAACATGAGCCGGGTCAATAATATTTTCAATAAAATAGCTTTGGTCGTAAGGTAGGTCACGTACATAGTCTAAGTTGAAGCATTCTGGGTTATTCCAATCTGGTAGTGATGGAATTAGCTCATCAATAGCTGTTTCGGCTTCACCTGCCCACATCCAAATTATACCTTGACGTTCCAAGACTTTAAAGGATGGCACGCAAGCATTTACTGGAATTTTTACATCACTTGGTAACTGGGGAATGTGTAGACATTCACCATTATTGCCAAACTGCCAACCGTGGTACGAACATTCTATTTTGCCATCAATAATTTGTCCATCAGAAAGTCTAGCTGCACGGTGAGAACAACGATCTGTTAAACAGACAAGCTGTCCATTTTGGGCTTTGAACAAAACGAAGGGTTCTTCATATAACGAAAAAGTATAAGGACGATTTGTAGGCAAATCTTGCAGAAAACAGACAGGATACCAAGATTGTCTCCAGTTAAATTCCTGCTGATTCTCAGGTGTTTCAAAGGTAGAAGTTGATGATGTCGCCTGTAGTGTCTCTGTTTCTAATGTCATCGTTTTCTCCAGGTTTATGCCATTCTAACTTTGATAGAAGACTTCTATTTAATTTTTGAACATAAAATTACACATAACGCCTAATTTGACACAACAAACGATGTATATAAGGTAACAGACACCGAACGACTAATGAGAGAAAATCTGCGATCAAAGAAAGTAAGCGTAGTTTATCGCTGCAAAGTTTTTCTCGCCTAGATAAAGCTGAATATAAAACAGTTGATATTTATAAAGGAATTGAGGGTAAGTTATTAATTTTAGAAAATGTTAAAAGTGGATGCTCCTCCTCAAAGGATGGCACAGGAAAGATATTCTTGGGGATAAAAATTAGTAGATATACAGAGGCAACTCCAATAATATTAGTAGTATATTTCACGAAGTTTGACGTTATTTTTAATTCTCATTAACTTCTTGAAATCATAACTTTATGCTTGGTAAACATATATTAAATGCCCTAACTTGCCTACTATTTTTTATCTGCTTAACTGTATTACCTCTACAAGAAAGAAAAGCTTTCGCTCAAAATATAAATCCAGAAATTACTTCAAATCAGCAGCTTGCAATTAACCTAAATCCAAGTAATAATCAAGAAATTGGTTTTGTTTACGAAGCTTTTCTGAGTCCCGGTCAAGAACCAGGTGAAGAGGAGAATGCACCAAAATTTATCCCGTCATCTTTTCGCTCTACAGCACCTTCTGTACCTAGAAATCAGCGCAAATCACAGGGACATGGACTTGTAAAATTTACTAAGGATTTGAGTAAAGCATTTGTTGCTGTTCAGGTTGAAGGTGTAAATCCTCAAGATATAGTCATGTTTCATATTCATTGTGGCAAACCGGACGTGCTTGGACCGATCCTAGTTGACTTTGCTCTTTCCGGTAACATTCAGCAGAATTTCGCGGATAATATTTTTTCCACAGAATTAACAAATGAAAATATCGAAAATACGACTAATTCTGGACATGATATTCTAGGGGCTTACCTCTTAGGATGTCCAATTGGGCCAGTAAGATGGGATAAAGTAAAAACAATTGCCGGTATGGAACAATTTGCAAAACGTAGTGAACTCTACTTTAATTTGCATACAAAAAGTCAGACCTTTTTTGGAGATATTCGGGGTAAATTAAATCCAGTACAACGTTAATTTGCCTGGTCTAGAGACGTTCAATAGAACGTCTCTAGATGTTGATATGATTTCTAAAATTAGCAACGACTGAAAAAAATTCCTCTCCCAGACTAAATCTGTTAAATTAACAAAACAAATACCAATTTAGTAAAATCCTTAGCTGAGTTAGGTTCACCTAACAGAGTATTACTTAGCAATACATTTTCGTGTTAAAAAGTCAACCATGACTCGTACCTTATTTGGTAAATAAGTTTGACTAGGGTATAAAACCCACGCGGCTGTCTCGAAATCCGTCGCAGTCACATCATACTTTGGGAACAAGTCGATAAGCCTTCCTTGGGCTATATCTTCGTCAATCAGCCAATTGGCTAACAGTGCAGGTCCCATACCTGCAAGGGCACAATCACGAAGTCCTAAAGCATTTGATATCACCACATCGCCTTCAATAAATACTTCGCTGACTATTCCGTTACCGTCACGAAATAACCACCTTGACCGGAAGTCTGGTAAAGTGAAAAGCAAGCACTTATGAAATCTAAGATCGTCTGGAACATATAAGTACTTCTCACGCTCTAGATAGGCAGGGCTAACGCAAACTCGATAATGGGTGTTGAACAATTTTATGCAGATAACACCAGTCTGAATGTTTGGTCCGAGACGGATTGCTAAATCAACGCGTTCAGATACTAAATCAAGATTTGTATCTGTTAGTAATAACTCAAGTTTGAGATCCGGAAATAAATCCCGAAATTCTGGGAGTAAGGGCACAAGGTATTTATGACCAAATGCTACTGAGGTTGTGAGTCTCAAAGTACCGATAGGCCCAACACTGACTGCAAGGGCTTCGTCACGGGCTTGCTCTAGCTCATCTAACAGGGCATCAACGCGACACAGATAGAGATTTCCAGCCTCAGTTAGTGTCATGTGCCTTGTTGTTCGCTGGAATAAGCGTATGCCTAATTCTTCCTCAAGAGAGGCGATGACTCGCGATATAGATGAGGGATCTATGTTATGGTCTCGGGCAACGGCAGCAAAACTGCCCCGGCGGGCCACTTCAATGAAAATACGTAAGTTTTCCAAATCCATTCTTGTATATTATGCACGAATATAATGCAATAGCAACTATTGATACCATTTGATATATAAAGTAAGCTGATCTCCAAGAAAACAATCTTATGTCTAAGGAAATAATATATGTCTATAGTTGCTGTACTCGGTATGGGTGCGATGGGGTCACTCATGGCCGCAGCACTTTTAAAGGCAGGGCATGAGGTCAGGGTATGGAACCGAAGTCCAGAAAAGACACTTCCTCTTGTGGAGATAGGAGCTAAAGCTGCCGATACACCTCGTGCAGCTGTGAAGGAAGCAGACTTTGCTATCTGCATGGTGCGAGATGACAACGCTTCAAGGGATGTATGGTTAAATCCTGATACTGGCGCACTGGCTGGCTTGTCTAAAAACTCCGTAGCTATTGAAAGCTCAACAGTAACTGTTGCTTGGGCAAGGGAACTCGCAAAGCACTGTTCTCAGGACGGAATCACCTTCTTGGATGCACCTGTAGCTGGCTCCCGACCGCAGGCAAAAGCAAGCCAGTTAATTTACTTTGTTGGTGGTGAAGCTGATGCTGTTGCAAAGGCAGAGCCTATTTTAAAAGCTATGGGCAACGCGGTACATCATGCTGGCCCAAGTGGTAGCGGGGCAGCAGTCAAACTTGCTGTCAATGCGTTGTTTAGTGTGCAAGTTGCAACTGTAGGTGAGTTGATTGGACTCATACAACGTTGCGGACTAGATGAAATCAAGGTGATGGATATTGTATCTTCAACTCCGGTGTGTAGCCCGGCAGCAAAGGCAGCGGCGGGTGGAATACTGGCTCACAACTTTGCCCCAATGTTTCCTGTTGAGCTTGTGGAGAAAGATTTAGGCTATGTGTTTGATACAGCGAAAATAAATGGTGCGTTAGTGCCAATGGCAGAAACTGCTCGACGTGTCTTTACGGAAGCTATCAAGCAAGGTCACGGTGATGAGAACATCACTGCTGTGTCTCATCTATATCTGTAGTTGGCTTTGGTTTTTATAGTCAAGCTAAGTATGCAATGGAATATGGTGATAGGCAAAATTTACCATTCTACTTAATTTGTCTAACAACGCAAATATAAATTGGTAAATCTGCCTTTTTACTACATATTTACCACTACCCATTTTTGAAATTACTAGGAGAACAAAAATGACCCAAGCGATAAGTAAAGCTCAAATTAACAAGCTTCACAAACCAAAAACAGATGGTACACAGGTTTGGGATGTGATCGTTGGCCTGTACAATTACCCAACTTTACTAGTTGCTCATGAGCTAAAACTGTTTCCCTTGCTAGCTGAAAAACCACGCACTTTACAAGAAATTTCTCAAAGTCTTAACCTTGCACTAAGAGCAACTGGGACGCTTTTGTCTGTATGTGCATCTATGGATTTTATCCAACTAAAAGATGAGTACTACTCGCTTACAACCATTGCTTATGAGTATTTAATTGAAACTAGCCCTACTTCTTTTTGTGGGTATTTAGACTTGATGATTGCTAACGCTGATTCTTTCTCTTACGCGGGAGTGAAGAAAGCTATTTTGACAGATGCTCCTACTGTTTATGAGGGTGATTCTCTCTACGAAGTTCATGAACAAGAAGAAAAAGATCAAGTTACCCGCACTTTTACAAAAGCCATGCATTGCATTAGTATTCCTCCTGCCTTGGCGTGGCCCGAAAGTCTAGACTTATCTAGCAATAGATATATGCTGGATATTGCTGGGGGTTCTGGCGCTCACAGCATCGGTGCAACACTCAAATGGCCTGACTTGAAAGCGACGATTTTGGATATAGGACCAGTCTGCGAAGTCGCTCAAGAGTATATTGCTGAGTATGGACTATTAGAGCAAATCAGTACTGAAATTAGCGATATGTGGAATGATCCTTTCCCCTCTGCTGATTTGCACTTTTACTCGCTGATTTATCACAATTATGATTTTGAGAAAAATCGTTTTCTGACTAGAAAAAGCTTTGATAGTCTAGAGCCTGGTGGACGGATAATTATTCACCAGTGGCTATTTAACGATAATCGGACAGGGCCTTTAGCTACAGCAGCGTTCAATGTAATCATGCAGATTTGGTGCGCTGGCGGACAAGAATATTCAGGTCTGGAGTTATCTACCTTGCTGGCAGAGGTTGGGTTTATTGATATTGAGGTTAAACCGACATTTGGCTACTGGAGTATTGTAACTGGTCGAAAGCCAGAGTAAGCGATCGCCATAACACCGATTCAGTAATCAAAGATGATGGCTCAAAGCCGAGGAATTTGAAAATAATGACCAAACTCATAGTTTACGGAACTCCCCTCAGTACTTATGTTCGCACTGTCCGGTTGTTACTAGAATCCGCAGGTGTAGATTACACCCTTAAAGGAATTGATATCTTTACTGGAGAACACCAGTCAGCAGAGTATTTGTCCAAAAATCCTTTTGGAAAAATACCAACTCTGGAAGTCGATGGTGAACTGCTTTACGAAACAACAGCAATCACCGAATACCTCAATATAGTGTTTGCTGATGACAAGTTCACCCCATTTGAACCGATGCTCAAGGCGCGGATGCGTCAGATAATAGCGATTATTGATAACTATCTTTATGCTCCTTTTGGAACAATTGTGATTCAATGCTTGATTGTACCAAGTCAGGGCGGCAAGACAGATTCTGACTTGGTACAAAAGGCTGTAGTGCCTGTACAAAGGTCTATAGAGGCAATTGAATCGCTAGCTGTTGGTAGCCCGTATCTACTTGGCAGCCAACTAAGCATTGCCGATTTCTACGTAATTCCTATCTTCATCTACCTATCACAGACTTCGGAATTTGAGGCAATTACTGCTCAAACTCCGAAACTGCGGAGTTGGTGGGATAAGGTTAGTCAGCTTGAGAATGTGAAAAAAGTGGCTGTGTAATTTTAAATGGGGTTGTATGCAACAGCTTACAACCCTTAACTATTTATATGCTGTATTATAAATACTAAAATCCCGTCCCATTTTTTATCGAAACGACTTGCTACGCGCAGCGTCTCATAGAAAGCATCTTGATTCTGACCGGAGCTATTCTGAATTCTTCTTCAACAAAAGCTGCTCGTAATCGTCTGGAGTATCTAAGTCGAATCCACCTTCTGGGAAAGGAATTGCTAAAACTTCTCCAAGATATTTTTTAATTACCTGTCTTGCACCATCCGTACCACTGAGTGCGGTTAGTTTTGCAAATAAAGTGCGGTTAAATAATGCAGGAACACCTAGAGTATTTGCATATTGTGAAGCAACAATTGGCTTAAGAGTAGTTTCGTGAACTTCAACAAGTTTATTGATGAGTTGAGGTGAAATAAAAGGTTGATCGCATACCATCAAAACAACAGCTTTTGCTTCTTTTTTGATGATATTAAGGGATTCTATACCAACACGAATAGAGCTACTTATTCCCTCACCACAAAGGGGATTTTCTACAATATGTACTTGTTCTGATTTAATCTCTGGTTTGATAAGTTCAGAATATGCCCCTAATACAACAATAATTGGGTGGCAAACTGAAGCATTTGCCACATCAACTACATGGCCAATCAAACTCTGTTCACCGTAACGTAGAAGTTGTTTTGGCGTTCCCATCCGAACTGATGCACCAGCAGCAAGAATAATTAGACCGACATCAGACATGTGATTTCCTCTCCATGAATTGAGCCAAGTCTTGCCCTAAGCATTCCACCAGCGCGATTTGCCAGCACTGCTTGAATTTCTGCTACGATTGAGAGCGCGATCGCTTCTGGTGAATCTCCACCAATATCAAGACCCACAGGAGCGTAAAGACGTTGCAGTTGTGTATCTTTTGGCAAAAATCCCTCAGACTTGAGGTCTTGTAGCAATCGCTGAGTACGGCTTTTAGGGCCAAGAATACCAATGTAGGATACAGAGGATGGTAACAAGGTTCGCAACAGTGCCAAATCACTCTCATACCTATGAGTCATAACTATAGCAACTGTGCGTGAATTCAGATTGAGGTGGTTTTGAATTGTTTGAGGTTCGCTAAAAATAATTTGGTCTGCATTGGGAAAACGTTCAAATGTGATGTAGCCTGGTCTGTTATCGACAACTGTGACCTGCCAACCTTGGTGTTTGGCAAGATTGACAACTGGGATGGCATCATGGCCTGCACCAAAAAGTACCAAAGGAACAATAGGATGAATCACTTCTAGGAAGACTCCAGCAATACCACTGGGAAGAATATAAGACTTTACCCGCGATTCCCCTTGGTTGAGTACTTGTTGGACATCTACCAAAATCTGCTCCACAAGTAATTTATCTTCAATATTATTAATAACAGTACCATCTGGCTTTAAGAACAATCGAGATGCTACTTTGGCGATGATTTCTCCACTCACTTTAAATACAGTAGCCATGACCCCCGATTGCCCATGCAGACATTCAGCAATAAAATCTAGCTGACCTTTGGCTAATTGGTTAGAAAGCGGCTCGATGAGTACCTCAACTACACCATTACAACCAAGACCAAATCCCCAAACAATATCATCGCTAGCAGTAGTATCATAGTTGACAACAACCGGAACTCCATCAGCAAACATCAGGGCTTGGGCTTTTTCAAACACATCACTTTCTAAGCAACCACCGCTCACACAGCCAATCATTTGCCCTTCTTCAGTCAGCAGCATCCTAGCACCTGGGCGACGATAGACAGAGCCACTAGTTTTGACAACGGTGGCTAGAGCAGTAAGTTCACCTTTCTTTTGAGCAAAGTCAAAAGCTGCGAGGATGTTTTGAAGTTCTTTCATGGGTGCTGTAGAGAAGGCAGGAGATAGAAGATATTCGGACTTCTTAATTTTTCAGTAAAGCACAAACTTTTGAAAACGAACGTAAAAATAAGGGTTTCAGCCATCGTGAATGACGATCTGACACCACACCTACTCATACTTTACATCGGTTTTCAGTTTAAACAAATTTTCTGCGTTCAAATAGTATATTTTTTTTCTATCAACATCGCTCATAGGTGTACTATCTATACCTTCAACTGCTTTGGCTGTCGATTCATACGGATAGTCAATCGCAAATAATATGCGGTCGGAACCTAATACTGAAAGGGCAAACGTCAAAGCTGGAGACCAGTTTACCCCACTGGTGGCAACAACAAAGTTATCCATGAAATATTCGCTTGGTTTTTTTTGCCGCTTTTTTGCTTGATTCGAATCATCCATTTTTGTCCAAGTTTCATTAGCAAAACGACCGTCAATCCGGGAAAGCCAAAACGGTATACCTTCGCCTAAATGCCCTAGAATAAATTTAAGTTTGGGAAAGTGATCAAATAAACCACTTAGGATTAAACGCATCGCGTGGGTGCTAGTCTCGACAGCAAAGCCCCAACCAGCACCTTCGAGACCGTATGAGAGAAAAGGTTTTATCATATCTGGAGAAGGTGTTCTTGGATGTAAGTAAATTGGTATATCCAATGCTTGGGCAGCTTCAAATATTACCCAATATTTTGATTGATCCAAATACTCCCCGTGAGTGTGAGAATTAATTATTGCACCTTTGAGACCCAGATATTTTACTGCTCTTTCCAACTCGTGGGCAGCCTCATTCGGTGCTTGGGGCGCTACTGCGGCAAGCCCGGCATACCGATGTGGGTAAGCAGAGATGAATTCAGCTAGTTGGTCGTTGCTCTTTTTGGCGATATCTACGGCTTTGTTGGTACTGAATACTTGAACACCCGGCGACGTGATTGACAATATCTGCATATCAATTCCATTTTGATCCATGTCACGAATGCGACTATCTCCCACATCAGTGAGGCGATCGCGGATCTCTTTAGTTGCAGGGCTATTCAGAAACGGTTTGTACAATTTTTGGAATCCAGGTTCTTTTTCTGAATTAGTAGCAAGGAGTTTGCGCCACTCATCAAATAATTCTGGAGTTGCAAAAGCCTCTTCAATCGCAATTTTTTTGCTGAACTTAGTAGTATTGTTGCTAACTGGGGATGCGGGTGTCGCCAACGGACTCACCACCGCAGCAACGGACAGATCCATTGCTGTTTTCAAAAAAGCTCGTTTGCTAAAATCCATATTAGCTGCTGAAAATTTTGTTTAAGGCATCAAAACCGACTTGAAACACCTGTTCGAGATTCTGCCGTAATTCGGTTTCTTCTTCAGGCAAGCATTTAAAGTCTGCGAACCATTCGATATAAGTGCGATCGCCATCTGTAATTGGTAACAGCCGTATAGTACAAATGTAGTCTTCCATCGGCTTATTAGGCTCTAGCAGGGAATAGGTGCAGACATATTTTTGATCGTCAAGTCCTAGTAATTGCTCCCGCAGGTTCAGTCCATCTTCACGATTAAAACTACGGATACAGCCTATTTTGTTGCTAGGCTCACCATTTTCTATCTGGCTGTCGATTACAGACGGATACCAATCAGGTAGGCCATTAAAGTCGCGGATTTTCGCCCATACTTGTTCAACCGATGCGTTGATTACAGAACTGGTTGTAACGTTTACTAGCATTTCATTCCTAGACTAACTCTGCTTAAGATGAGTTTAATTGAGGGTAGATTATTGCTGCTAAAGGCTGGCATCAAAGGTCTTTAAGAAATTAGGTAGCCAACTGATTTCTTTAACATTAGAAAATGTAACTAGCCCTACACCTGCGATCAAGAAGATGATACCGACAATTTTTTGGAGCGAAATCGGGTCTTTAGGAGACTCTAAGATACCTAGATGGCTGACCACTGCTGCCATCACCACCTGACCCAACACAAACAAAACAAAGAAAGTACTAGCTCCCAAACGGGGAATCAAGGTGGTGGTTCCGAAGACTAACAAAGCACTAAAGACACCACTGAGATATAGATGGATGGGAACATTTTTGAATTTTGAAGCGATCGCTAACCCATCGATGTTTGATGTCAACAGCAAGGTTATCGACAAAGCTATAAAGGTGGTAGCCAGACCCATAAAAAAGAAAGCTATATTGGCTAGAATTGGCGAACCTACATACCGAGCCACAGAGCTATTCATTGGCAGATAGATGGGGGTAATGGCTCCCATCAAGAAGGCACCTACTATAAAGACTATAAATTGCATGACTGAGATTTCCTTTTCCTTTGTATTAACTTCAAAAGCCGTAAAGGACGGCTGATTATGATATTTTCAGGACTGGCTTGATTGCCTTGCCCGCTTTAGTATCCGCTACAGCTTTGTTGATATCCTGGAAATCATAAACGGTAATTAAACGTTCAAAGGGAAAGCGCCCTTGCTGATTTAATTCCAGTAATGTCGGCAAAAACGTATTTGGTACTGAAGACCCCTGAATAATTCCCCGCAAATTTGCTGCACGTTTAAAAACCTGCGTGGGTGAAAACGGATATTTCTCGCCAAAATGAGGCGCAATCACCATACCGCATTCGCCACCAGTCGCTAAACAGTCAATGGCATCATTGAGCGCTTGTTCATTCCCGGAGGTTTCCAGAGTATAGCGAACACCATGAGGCGCAATCTCCTTGATTCGTTCGGCAACTCTCCCGTCTTTGGCATTCAATACATGGGTGGCACCCAACTCCAGCGCCAGATTTAAGCGTTCTTCCACCACATCAATAGCAATCAATGGCCACGCACCGACTAGTTTACCCGCCATAATCGCACTCAAACCGACAGCACCAGCACCAAAAACCGCCAGTCCGTCTCTGGGGCCGACTTTAAAGGTATTAAGAATAGAACCCGCTCCGGTTTGAACCCCACAAGGAATGGCTGCCAACCTCTCAGCAGCCTGATCGCTATTCACTGGCACGACATTGCGCTCCACTGTAATTGAGTGGGTAGCGAAGGAGGACTGCTGAAAAAATGCACCGGAAATCCGCTCTTTGCCCAACTTAATCGTATGAGAGCCATCTAAGCGAGTACCAGCAAATCCCAAGGGGATGTGATGATCGCAGAAATAAGGCTGACCCTCCAAACACCCATGACAAGTACCACACCAGGGATAAGAGATGATTACGCGATCGCCTGGTTTAACTCGGCTAACACCCGACCCCACAGCTTCCACGATCCCTGCACCTTCGTGACCTAACACAACTGGCATTTTCATAAGATTTTGCGCCACAAAATCTGTATGACAGATGCCGCTAGCTTGATTACGAACCAATATTTCGTTGCTGCGTAAATCATCGAGTTCAATAGTCTCGAATGTAAATTGCCCCTGGGGTTCGTGGACTACAGCAGCAGTTGTCGTTGTGGTCATTTTGCCTCCTGGTTAGCTGTAAAGAAAATTCGTGAGTGATGTGTCTTAAATCGGTATGCTATGCAGTCACACTGATTTATCTATGCTTGCTGTAACTTTTATGCGTTTATGGGTAATCGCCGAATCCGTTTGCCTGTGGCCGCAAAAATCGCGTTGCATACCGCAGGTGCGATGGGGGGTGTGGAAATTTCACCCACACCGCTAGGTTTTTCTGTGTTCTGCACAATATAAACTTCGACCTTGGGCATTTCATTCATCCGCAGTACGGGATAATCGTGAAAATTACTTTGCTGTACACGACCGTCTTTAAAGGTAATCTCTCCATACAAGGCGGCGGATAAGCCATAGACAATGCCCGATTCCATTTGGGCCCGCACAGTGTCAGGGTTGACCACAATGCCACAATCAACAGCACAAACTACTCGGTGAACACGAGGTTGTCCGTCGGGGGTGACGGATACTTCGGCAATCTGGGCGACGGTGCTGCCAAATGATTTATGTAGGGCTAGTCCTTGGTGTACACCGACTGGAAGCTTGCGTCCCCAACCTGCTTTTTCAGCAGCGAGTTCCAAGGTGGTTCGGTGTCGTGGTTGCTCACCCAGCATGGAAAGCCTGAATTCAAGCGGATCTCGGTCGGCGGCGGTGGCCAATTCATCTAAAAAAGACTCGACAACAAAGGCAGTAAAACTGTGACCAACTGAACGCCACCACAATACTGGTATACCATTATCAACAGGGTGATAGTCTACCAGTTGGTTGGGAATTGCATAAGGGTGATCTGCCCCTTCAATTGAAAGGTGATCAATGCCTTCATGAATCAATAATTTTTCAAAGGGAGTACCCTTGCCAATTGACTCACCAATCAACCGATGAGACCATGCAGTAATCTTGCCATTTTTATCAAGCCCGGCAGCAATTTTACTGTAATGCACTGGTCGATAATAACCCCCACGGATATCGTCTTCCCGTGTCCAGATTACTTTCACCGGCTTGTTAATGGCTTTGGATAGTTGCACGGCTTCTTTGACGTAATCTCCATGTGGATTAGAGCGTCGTCCAAAAGAACCTCCTAGTAAAGTTGTATGAATCTGAACTTGTTCGGGCTTTAGTCCGGTAATTGCACAGGCAGCTTGTTGATCGGTTGTGTGCATCTGTGTGCCTGTCCAGATATCGCAACTGTGCGATCGCACGTCAGCTACACAGTTTAATGGCTCCATCGGTGCATGGGCTAGATAAGGTGTTTCGTAAACAGCTTGGAGCTTTTTCGCTGCTGCATCAAGTGCAGGTGTGAATTCGCCCGTTTTTCGCACCACTAGCCCTGGATTGTTTGCTAGATCAGCATATTTGCTCTGTAAACCTTCAGACGAAAGCTCGGCATTAGGGCCTTCATCCCATGTGATTGTGAGGGCATCACGCCCTTTTTTAGCAGTCCAAAAGCTATCGGCCACAACTGCTATACCCATATCCAGCACTACCACACGCTTTACACCTGCAACAGCTTTGGCTGCTTCAGCGTCAAAATGTTGCAAGCGACTACCAAAAACTGGCGGCCGCGCAATCAGAGCAATCAGCATTCCGGGAACTTGGACATCGATTCCGAATACCGCTTTTCCCTTAACCTTATCAGCAGTGTCCAAGCGCTTGATTGGCTTACCAATCAGTTTGAATTCACTGGGTTTTTTGAGTGTAACGTTTTCTGGCACAGGCATTTGGGCGGCGCGATCGGCTAATTCTCCAAAAGATAAGCGGCGATCGCTAGCTGGATGTAAAATATAACTTTTTTCAGCAATACAACTCTTTGGTGACACATCCCAGGTTATGGCAGCCGCAGCAATCAACATTTCTCGTGCTGTAGCACCAGCGAACCGCAGTTGCTCCCAGGTGGAGCTAATGCTAGTGCTAGCGCCAGTGCCTTGATAATTTTTCCATACTGTATGGTCATAGTCGGGATGCACGGGGGCAGATTCAATGCGAATTTTGTCCCAATCGGCTTCGAGTTCTTCAACGAGTATCATCGGTAAAGAAGTATAAACCCCTTGCCCCATTTCAACTTTATGGACAATAATCGTCACAGTATTATCCGGTAGAATACGGATAAAGGCGTTGGGCTTTGACAGGGGCTTGGTTGGATTAGCTGGAGAGGTTGCGGCCTCCACGCGGCTAGTCGGTGGCAGATAAAACCCAAGAAACAAACCTGCTCCCACTGCGCCAGATGCCTTGAGAAAACTGCGCCGCGTAGTTGTATTGTTTTCCATTCTGACAACCTCCTTAACTTTGCTGGCTCAACAACTCGGAAGCTCTATGAATGGCGGCTCGGATGCTTTGATAAGTACCACAACGACAAATGTTACCAGACATTGCAGCATCAATATCAGCATCCGTGGGTTGGGGATTTTCAGAAAGCAACGCCGCAGCAGAGAGCATCTGCCCTGACTGACAATATCCACATTGTGGTACATCAAGTTCTGTCCAAGCTCGTTGAACTGGGTGATCGCCGATCTCCGAGAGTCCTTCTATAGTTAAGATATCTTGATTGATAATTGCTGATACTGGTGTCACACATGAACGAATCGGAATACCGTTGAGATGTACTGTACAGGCACCACATTGCGCCATCCCACACCCGAATTTAGTCCCATTTAGCCCAAGATGATCCCGAAGCATCCATAAAAGTGGAGTGTCTTCGGTGACATTAACCTCTCTATTTTCTCCATTCACTTTTAAATTTATAGTTGCCATATTAATTAATTATTAACCTCTCTTTAACTATCTATACTTTTATTAGGAATTACGCACTCTATAAACTAATTCTGTTGTGTATCAACGTCAAGAAAACCATTTTTTTATGGGAAATACAGCTATGCTGTAGGGGAAATTCATATATTACCCCTACAACAGATGTAATTTTCAAATCATCTATTTAACTTTACCAAAACTATGATCCATGAATATGCTTTTCCAAACTGTTATTTATCAATGTGAACTTTTTGGAAAAGTGGTGTGTCACAAGACCCTATAGGACGCATTCGCAATCCAGCCTCAATCAGCCCAAACACAGTCTTTGGTGAATTTATTGCGGTTGATTCAGCATTATCTTGAAAACGAGCGATCGCATCCGGCAATCTGAGTTCTGGACTAAACAACATATCCAATTTGCCTATTCTATCGAATGCAGATAATGAGTATGCAGCCACCATATAACTGGAGCCATAAGTACTTTCGAGATAATGGTCTGAACTAAATATCTGGGCTGCACTATTTGAGAATATTGACCAAATAGAGGGATGAAGTATATTAGGACATCCTAACTGGCAAGCCAAATGAATCAAGTAAGTGCATCGTAAATAAGCATCAACTCGGAAGCCATCTGTTGATTGTATATATCCTTCCATACAGTGATGAAAGAATGTAACTATATCAGGCACATAAATATCAAGCACTCCGAGATTATCTAATCCATAGATAAAAAATGTGATCTGCGAAGCTTGTGAAGCAGGCGAGAGCGTATGATAAAGCGATACAGCTTGTTTTACCCAGTCCCTCTTATAAGTTAGATAATCAGGACAATCCAACACAGCAATTGCATTGAGGATGAGCGAGAGCGGAAATAGATAGTAATCCGATCCCTCATGAACTCCATCTGAATCTCGTTTTAATGAATCACTTAACTCCAAATCAAAGATATCTAAAAGAGTCTGAAGATGATTTTGCTCTCCTGTACATACTTGCTCTCTGCAACCGATGATGGCCAAGACGGTAAAAATAATCGCGGAACCTCTACCACGGTAAAAGATATCAGAGATAGTTGTAGCCAATTGCAAAGCTTTATCAGTATAGGTATCACCATTTTGCTGCTTTAATACTAACAAGTCGGTAAACTCTGTTTGCCCTACAGCCAAGAGCAGATTAGCGAACAACTGTAATTGCTCATAACGAAGCTTATCGCTGGATAAGTTCAATTGTGCAACTTGCTGTAATGCCCTTTTTAGATGCCAATGAACAAGATTTCGATAGGGTTCAAGCTGACCAAGCTTGACTAAACTTTCAGTTAATAAAGCACAAGCACGTGCGTATTGCCAAGGTTCGCTGGGTAACTGGTCGATCGCGTTTTTAAACTCATTATGCGATCGCTCTTGAGCGACGCAACTATTCAACGATATAGCTTCACATCTTGCCACAACACCATTAAGCAAATGATGGGCAAATGTATTGTAACTGGTGTTATGTTTTCGAGATAGTGCAAGACTTATTTTGAGCAACCGATCCGATTTCTCCGGATCAAAGCCTGTTGCTTCTTGTCCGATTCCTAAGCCGTGAACGCACCAGTGCCAAGGCGTTGGAAAAATCCGCCGTTCATTGAGCAGCCCTTTGAAACACTGGCGCTGACCGATCATCTGATTGATTTGCGGCGAAATTTTCGGGAACTGCATAATCTAAAGGTGCTTTTACTGTTGCTGGTTCATGGTTGAAAATCTGGAAATTAGGAACCGGGATGCCGTGGAATTCATCTATCTTTCCTTCGAGCATATCTAGAGTTAAATTAAGCCACTTGATCCCTTCAACGTAGATTGCTAATGGACGTTTTTGGTGATGTGCATTGTCAATCAAAACACCATCGTTGTTCTTGCTGAAGTGGTACGGGGGCATTGCCGCAAAATGGGTACCCATAAGGAAAACAAAACGTATGAGCCAGTTAGGATCGTTCTGATTTACATCTGAATCTGGATTGTCCAACTTCCAAGCAGCAGTCATGACTTCGGCGAAGTGTTCTTCTATACCTTTGTATGAGCGTTCGTATGGGTTTTCTTCATCAAAAGCGATCAAAATATGGGGTATTTCTCTGTGGAGTTGGTAGGCAAGATCAAAATACTCACCGTGAATCTTATCATAATTGCCCAGACTATTATGCCAAGGCTTGTTGTCGTACATCGGATCATCAGCATTAGTATCAACACCGTTCTCATAAAATCCAATAGCACGCGGATCGAGAAAACGAATCTCTATATCTTCAGCAGTAAACGGAGGGTTTGTGACACACAGGTTGTCATAATGTCTCAACAATGGCTCGATATTACCAATTTTGATATTCTCCGTATTTGTATCACCCATAACCAGAGAGTGGAACTTCGGCTCTAAAATCGAATGGTAAATTGGATTTTCTCGAAACTCTCTGAGCAGGCGAGGCAAGTTACGCATTCTCTTGCCGTTAATCATAATGTCTTCGCTTTTTAGCAGGCTGTCATTGAAAGTTTTCGGTGCTGTTTCCTGCGCGAGAGCAAGACGCTTTTCAATTTTGGTGAAATACGATTGCTCCAAAGTAGGCTGTGACATTTTGCGCCGACGCTGACTGTGAATCTTTTCATTCAGCAGCCGGAAAATCACGCAATAGAGTGCGGCTACGATTTCCTTGGGCGGATTACATCTTCTGACAAACTGGCTAACTTCGATGCCAGGAACAAAAGTCATGTCGTAAATATATTCGTAGATTGTAGATCCATCCTCTGTTACTGTTTGTTCACGCTCAATCACATTCAATACTTGAGGAAAAAGAGGCTTAACTAAGTCTGGCAGATTCATCAAGTATTGAGTCTGACTCTTGGCTTTCGCACAAGGAGGCAACATTACATTGGTACCTTCCCGTTCCCATTTTGGGGTAATCAGACGTTCACTTAACACCTTACGAACAAATTTTCCACTACCTCTTTTTTCTAAAAAGAGGGTCATAGATTCGCTTCCTCCATATCCAAATCCTAAAAAAGCCTCATCAGCATTTAAATAATTAGTCAGCTCATCTGGAGTTAAATGCTTAACAAGTACATCGCAATATTCACGGATATCGCAATGTTGTTGGGCAAGACCCAAAGTCTCAGGCATAACTTCTAATTTCTTAGTTTCACGATTATGTTTCGGTTTAGTTTCTTGAAAAGACTGATCTTGGCGTTTCATAAATTTTATGTGCTATTGAAGTGCTATTAATGGGAATAACTAATGTGCAATCTGAGCGTCTGAAGTTCCTCACGTTATCCGCCAAACATACATACAATCTACGTTAATATGATTCCCGAAATGCTTGAAAAAACCTCAAATTATTTGTTTATAAATATTTTTGTTTTTCGCGCCTTATATCCCTCCACTGAATTTTATACTCAAATTCAGTGGAGGGATATAAGGCGCAATATTTTAAAAAATTCTCCTTTACCCAAACCATATTAAGAAGTTTTATAAAAAGTGAAAGCTTTGATATTTCAACAGGAAAATGCTGTACTGCGAAAGCAAATGTCAGGGCTATAACTGACAAAAATCAACAGATTAACGTATGTGCAATGGTGTTTTTACCATTACACATACTAATTTTTTAACATTAGCGTCAGCTTCCATGCGATCGCTAGAAAACTAGAGAATATTGCCGAGATAGCCTCTTTTTGTTTTTATTGCAGTCAGTAAACCAAGTTAAATGAAAGAGAACTGGTTAGTATTATTAAGATTGAAATTCGTAGCCGATTGTCCTTCAATTAAACCTATAAGTTCAGGAGAAGTGTTTGAACCACCAGTGAAGAATATAGATGTACCACGTGGAAGACTACCAACAGATTTAACCAATAAATAATCTGATGCTGAACCTTTAAGTTCGATAGTATCAAAACGAGATTGAAAATCTTTGATAATAGCGTAATCTTGGTTTCCAGCAGACGATGGATTGCCGTCATTATAGTAAACAGCGTTTTTGTCACCGAGAACGAAGGTATCTTTTCCTTGACCACCTGTAAGAATGTCAATCTCACCCTTTCCAAAGCCCGAAGTACCAACAATCGGATTCACACCATTTAGTCTATCTGCTCCCGCACCACCATTCAAGGTGTCACTTCCACCACCACCAATCAAGGTGTCACTTTCAGCACCACCAGTCAGAACATCGTTGCCATCACCACCATCGAGATTATCATTCCCGATACCACCAGTCAGAACATCGTTGCCATCGCCACCTTCGATATTATCGTTCCCGGCACCACCATTCAGAATGTCATTACCATCAACTCCAAACAGCAAGTCGTTACCTGCTTCGCCAAAAGCCTGATCATCTCCCCTACCACCAACGATTAAATCGTTCCCGGTTCCACCATAGAGAGTATCGTTACCATCTTCACCAGTAAAAAAGTCATCCCCACCACCACCAGAAACAAAGTCATTACCGTCTCCTCCATCAATACCGTCAACGCCATTACCACCAAAAATGACATCATCGCCAGCACCGGCAATAACTGCGTCCAATTCGCCCTCAAAGCCTTGAAGATAGATAGCATCATTGCCATCACCACCAATGATAGTATCGTTGCCAAGGCGATCTGTGATGATATCGTTGCCAGGCCCACCGTCAAGAACGTCATTTCCTCCACCACCATCTATAGAATCATCTCCTACTTGTGCAGCGACCAGATCATTACCATCACCACCATTGATCGTATCGTTGCCTTCTCGAGTAGGAATAATGTCATTCCCACTACCTGCATTAACAAAGTCGTTTCCAGAGCCAGTGGCGATCAAGTCATCCCCTGCAAAGGCAAAAACGGTGATATCATCCTTTGAGCTTATGAGTAGGAAAGAATCATTTTGTTCGGTTCCGCTAACAAATTGGCTTGCCATTTCTGCTTTTTACCTCTTGTAGATTGTTGTTACAAAAAATTAGAATTTGCACACTGAAGCTACTAACATAGAAGTCTTTCAATGCGTAAGTCTTGATAAAAGTAGACAAAATTTATCTTACTAAAATTTCACTTTAGCTAGAGAAATTCAGTAGGATTATAGCAATAACTGTAGCTATTGCTTTGGGAGAGCTAATAGTTAATAAACTACTAGCTTTAGAGGATTACTAAATTGGGAACTACTCTCGTTAAATGGAGCTACTTGATTGAAAAGACAAGGCTGAGAATCAGGAACAGTAGTAAGCAATGCTAACCGTTGAATCTAGTTAACTATTGTTTTCTATTGCGAAATACATATTTACAAGATTACAATAGCATAAACAAATAGGACTATTCAATCAATATTGGTCTATTAGTAATCGCGCAGAAATAACTTACTTCTTTTAGAAGGTTGTTAACTCTTAAAAATATGTCAAATTAGATACTTGTAAAAGTATTGGGAGATTATAATTGGGGTTGGATTACCAAAAATGATATTCCACAAAACCGAAAATTTCATAGTGGTGAAAAAATAGTAGTCTATGATATAGTTTTGCAAGAGTCTGAAAAAGTTCATCGCTTTTGATAACTTGCTAAAGGGGAATTATGAATTAGCCAGTGCAAACACATCTAAATAAGCTGTTACGTATATAACTTGCACCATCAGGGTGGAGGCATCTTGCCCACCCCACAATCATATTGAAAATATTAGTGCAAATTAAAGGCACAACAGCTTATTGACTAACCTAGATAAGAGTCAATTCATCAATATCCTTATCAAATATGACTTTCACTAAACTAAATATTACTTTCTTCAGTAATATTTATTATGAATAAGTGTTAGACCTAGATTTTTCACGAGTGAGAGAAGCCGAAAGAGTTGTGAGGTAAAAATCGGAAGTTCCAATTATTATTAAATTCAGGCTTTTCTAGGGTGACTCTTGACAATTCTTTGTCAGTGATACTTGTATCTATTTGATACTTGTTTTCATTTGGTGGTGTTTTAAGTATGAGTTCTTTATTGATGGTAGTACTAATTAAATTAATTACTACTTCTTTAATAGTTAGTGGTTTGCCTCTCCAGTTTTCTGCAATCAGATAGAACATACGATGTTCTATTTTGTTCCACTTACTTGTAGCAGGCGGAAAATGTGCAAACTGAATGATAAGTCCAAATTCGTTAGCAAGTTTCTGGAGTTGGGTCTTCCATAACTGTAAGCAATACTCGTCGGTCTCACTACAGTCTGCCGTAATCAACAATTCTGTAGCATTTATGTAAATTTTTTTACCTATATCTTGCCACCATCGATGAATTGACTCAACAGCAAACTCGGCAGTTTCATTATTGATACTTAAGTGTATCCACTCCTGGTTTGTAGTCAAATTATAAACTTGATCTGGAAGAACTTTTAAGAGTTCTTGCTCATAAGAAAAATCAGTTTCATTGTTTATAAAGTTTTTTTCTACTTGCCGTTCTTCCAGGTTATCTTTATAGTTATTAAAAATTTGTTTTTTATTTGTGCAAAGTGAAATTATAACTTGACCTCTGGCTTGGAAATTTTCTATTTGGTTGCATATATATTGAAATTGAATATTCCGGTCATAGTAAGAATCTCTTTCTTTATTTTTACGGTTATTTTGTAGACTGTAGCCAAGTTGATACAATAAAGAAGCAACTTTCCTAGCACTTATTACATGACCCTTATTTCGCAATTTTTCAGCTATTTTTGTGGTGCTTTCACAAGTCCAACTTAGGGGTGATTTTGAATTTCCACAATTCACTGGTTGAATCAATGACTCCAGGTCTGGAATTAAGTTTTTGTCAGTATCTAGCAGACGTTTTCTACCACCTCCTTTACATCGGATTTTCTCCTTAAATTTGGTATTTTTTGTTTGAGGATCTGGCTCAATTTCAAGTTCATGGATTCCGACTCGAATCGTTTTTGGTGACAAACCTGTTGCTTGAGAAACTTGCGTAATTCCACCTCTACCGAATGCGGTAGCTTCTGCGGCAGCCCACAGACGTATTGATCTCTCATTCAGATGAGGGTAAAGGGAATCAAACTTACGTTTAAGTAATTCTTTTGCTGACATATCATGAATCCTGATATCTTAAACAGCTAGAAACTTATCAGATATTGTTTAAGAATTTATGCAAGTATTGTTTAAGGATTTGATTTATGCAAGTTTCGTCATGAAATGAACGAATGCCACTAATAAAAGCCGAAGCGCTTGTAATCAAAGAATTTTTAATCGCTTGGATAATTGATAGAGGAGTTTAGCGCTATTTTATATCTCTGATATATCTCTGAATAGAGAAAAATAATCTGCTGACCTGAGTGCTGATGGAGAAAAGCTTATCCCTTGTCTAGTTAAGCTTTTCAGTGATTTGTGCTATTAAGTAGTGGATGGATTAGGCGATCGCTATTTCTTGCAGAGATTGTCCGAATATTTCTTGTAGGTAGAAAAATGGCCTTATATTTGCATTGTTAACTTTTGGTTTACTCAAAATGTAGTGCATAATTAAATCGCAATTTAAAATTTGCATAAATGTTTGCCAAACAGAAACTGGAATTTAATTGGTGCGCTCCGGTATCTGGGGATGGATTCTATTTAGGTTTGCCCATTTGGGAACGTCCTCCCAGTCTTGAGTATACAGTTGAGATTTTTAAAACAGCAGAACGATTTGGGTTCCGGCAGGTTTTAATTGGTATGGGTTTCAACTACCACATTATGGAGGCTTGGACTTTAGCAACAGCAGTTTTAGCCCTTACCCTTAATGCTGGAGCGATGGTAGCTGTGCGTCCAGGGTTCTATTCGGCTCCAGTATTGGCAAAGATGGCTGTTACCTTAGATCATATTAGTAAAGGTCGCCTTTCCCTTAATATTGTCACAGGTGGACGGCCAACAGAACAGGCAATGTATGGTGATTATTTAGATCACGATAGCCGCTATCGTCGCACTCGTGAATTTATGCAAATTTGTCGGCAGTTATGGTCAACAACTAATCCCTTTGACTATGAAGGAGAATTTTATCAACTCCATCAAACTCGGTTAGAAACTTTACCTCTTCAACCATCTGGGCCGCTATTTTATTTCGGTGGTGCAAGCGAGATGGCTCAACAAGTGGGTGCAGAATTTGCAGATGTTTATCTAATGTGGGGAGAAGCACGGCAACAACTAGCTGACCGAATCAACCAGATGCAGCAATTAGTTAGCAATTGCGGACAAAGAAAAGCTGTACGTTATGGATTAAGAATTAATATTATTGCTCGAACAACTGAAATCGAAGCTAGGGAAACAGCAAAAGAAATGCTGGCAAAAATTTCTCCACAAGTATTAGCTAAAGCACGAATTACTGAATTTCCCAATACCAAGCGGGAAAGTGTCGGTCAAAGTCGACAATGGGAATTACGGGGAAATGCTGATGAAGATTGGTATATTGAACCACTGCTTTGGGCTGGTATTTCTGTGGTGCGGAGTGGTGCTGGAATGGCTATTGTCGGTAGTTATCAGCAAGTGGCAGAGCGTCTTTTAGAATACATAGACTTGGGAATCACAGTTTTTATTTTGTCTGGTTATCCCCATTTAGAAGAGTGCGAAAATGTGGGACGAAATGTTTTACCGTTAGTTAGAGAAGGCTATCTTCAGAGAATGTAGTAGCAACTTGGAAGGTAAAGGCAACTCTTAAAATCAAAGCTTCACTATAAGAATTACCAACAAGTTGCAATCCTATAGGTAAACCCTGACTGCTTCGTCCACAAGGGAGAGAGATTGCAGGTAAACCCAGAAAACTGAAAGGTAACATAAATCGCTGATTTAATCGATAGATTTTAGCATCTGCGTCAATAAGAGGTGCAACCATTGGTGTTGTGGGTGTTAGCAAAATATCCACTTCTTGAAACAGTTTTTGCCGTTGCAGAAAACATTCTTTCTGTTTTTGCTTTGCTTTTTTGTAACTGTGATGAGAAATTTTTACTCCTTTAGATAAGTCGCTTTTTACTTTAGAGCCGAATATATTGGGGTTTGTAGTATAAGCTACTTGCAAATCTTGATGGAATTCATAAAGAGCAATGGTGGAATAAGTCATCTCATCAAATTCCTCTATTAAAAATGGAGAATTTATAGTGATAATTTGCGCTCCAAGTTTTTTTAAGATAGATATGGCGTTATAAATTGCTAAAGCAATTTCTGGTTCAATTCCCCGAAATGTATAGTTATTAACTATGCCCAATTTTAAGCCGTTGATATTAGTTGGTAGAGGATACAGTTGTTTGACATTTGTGGAGATCGGGAAGAGTACAGCATCAAGTAAAATGGCAATATCTTCTACAGAATTTGTTAAAAACCCAACTGTATCAAAACTACGAGCGCGGGGAAAAATACCATCATTGCTAAGTAATCCGTAAGTTGGGCGCAGTCCTACCACTCCTGACCAACTGGCGGGAACTCGAATTGAACCACCAGTATCAGTACCAATTCCAGCTAAACAAAGGCGTGCAGCAATAGCGGTTGCACTTCCACTAGAAGAACCTCCTGATGAGTGGTTGTGGTTCCAGAAGTTGCAAGTATTTCCATAAAAAAGATTGTTTCCAGAAAGGTCAGCCGCAAATTCGCTTAAATTTGTTTTACCTAAAATTACCGCGCCTGCTGCCTTGAGCTTTTGGACAATTACACTATCAGATAATGGGATGCGATCGCAAAAAAGTTGTGAGCCAACTGTAGTTTTTACTCCTGCTGTATCAATATTGTCTTTAATAACAACAGGAATTCCGTGTAGCAACCCACGTTCTTGACCTTTACTTCGCTCAAAATCTAGCTTATTAGCACTTTCTAGCCCTTGTTGGTCTAAAACTGTAATAAACGCATTGAGTGTAAAATTGAACTTTTGGATACTTTCGAGATAATGCTTGATTAAGGTTTTTGAAGTTAGCAAGCCACTTCGCATTTGCTGACTTGCTTGTGCGATCGTTTTAGGGATAAAATCTGCTTCCATATTGGAAAAAGGTAAGCTGTTCCAAATTTAGCTTGCATAATTAGCCTTTTTGGAGAAAGGTTTGTGTGTAGTCTATTTATTTCAAAACTGCCTAAAATGACTAAATTATGCGTTGAAAATTTACCATGCTATTTGATGCGTTTAAAAATCGTAAATCTCCTAAAATCGAATTTATCGAAACTGCCCCAACCTGGTGCGTAGCTTGGGGAACAGTTGATGAAAGTTATGAAAATATAGCTTGGCGAGATGAAAATTTTTCTGTAGTTTTACCACGTACAGCTTCTGGATTTCTGACGGAGAAATTAGCAATCAGTTCTGGAGGACGATTTGTTGTTGTTGGTGATGTTTGGTTAACTAACCAAGTACAGTTACTGCAAAGGTTAGGGATTGAACCGGATAGCTTTAGAGAAACTTCTCTGCAACTAGTTGCCAATCTTTGGGAACGATGGGGTAATGAAAGTCTTCACCAACTTGTGGGGATGTTTGCGCTAGTGGTTTGGGATAGAGAAAGACAAGTATTGAAGTTGGTTCGCGATCGCATCGGTATTCGGACTCTTTATTACACTACCACTGGTTCGGTTCGTTGGATTGCGCCTCAACTGAGAACTTTATCACCTCATCGTTCATCCGATTTAGATTTGGTAGCGTTGCGAGATTATCTTTGTTGTGCCTTTGTTCCAGGAGAAAGAACACTTTGGGAACAGGTGCGCGAACTACGACCTGGAACCGTTTTAGAATTTCCCGACCACAAAGTTGAAGCTTATTGGCAGCTTCAAGAACAGATTGTAGCAATAGATCAACCTTTAGCATGGCATGGCGATCGCTTGCGAAAACTCCTAGACCAAGTTGTTCAAGAATATTTACCCCCAGCAAACGAACCCGTCGGCGTTTTTCTTTCTGGTGGTTTGGACTCTAGCTGTATCACTGCTTTAGCAGCGAAATTCCACAAAGCACCAGTTCACACCTTCTCGATTCATTTCGGTTCAGAGTGTCCCAATGAGTTAGAATTTTCCAGTCTCGTTGCATCCCATTGTCAGACGCAGCACCACATTTTAGAAATTACTTTTAAGGATATGTGGTCACGCCTACCAGAAACAATGGCTTATTTAGATGACCCTATTGGCGACCCACTGACTGTTCCCAACCTATTGCTGGGACGACTGGCGAGAGAAAGTGTAGAAGTAGTTTTAAATGGTGAAGGTGGCGACCCCTGTTTTGGTGGGCCAAAAAATCAGCCAATGCTTATCAATAGTTTATATGGCTCTGTCACCAATCAGGATGCTTTGCAAGCTTATTTAATTTCCTTCCAAAAGTGCGCGGTTGACTTACCACAACTTTTAAAACCAGAAGTTTGGACAGAGGTACAAACAGCACCTTGGGTTTTTGAAGAAGATTTATATTCCCAAGCCAGCTATCTGAATCGTTTGATGGCAATGAACATCAAATTTAAAGGCGCTGACCAAATTCTAACGAAAGTCAGTAACTTGACTCAAGCAGCCCTTTTGCACGGTCGGTCTCCTCTATTTGACCAACGAGTAGTAGATTTAAGTATGGAAATCCCTCCAGAGTATAAACTTTCTGGGGTGGAAGAAAAAGCAGTCTTAAAGCAAGCTATTACCTACGGTACGTCTCCGACGAACGCAAATATTTTACCAGAGGCAATTATTCATCGTCCCAAAAGTGGCATGATGGTGCCTGTGCAGTTAGGATTTCGGAAATATTGGCAGCAAGAAGCCAGAGATTTATTACTAAATCGGAATGCAGCTATCACTCCTTACTTAAACCAGTTACCTATTCGTAATTGGTTAAACTATCAAGGAGATACCTGGAGTCGTTATGGAGTAAAGCTTTGGTTGCTTGCAAGTTTAGAAATTTGGTTACAGGTGAATCAAAAAGTGCGGTAGTGAAAGCAAGAAATTAATACGCGAAGTCCCGATGTTAAGCACTGTTCGCACAGCATTCCCACAGGGTAGTAGTTACTACGTAATCGGACTTCTTTAACTTCATACCCTCCGAGTGAGTACATGGTGGCAGAAGTTTACCTATTTTTAACACAAAAATTCTGCCTCAAGTCAGATTAATTTAGATTTTGGCTGAATTTATTGCTTACTGCACTAGTCAATAAAATATTTTTTTTACTACAATATGAACTTATTCTGGAATTGGAATTTTCTACTGTGTATTTACACGTAGATAACCATCAAATCTAGAACTCTTATAAAAAATTACAGACAAGAAAATAATGACACAACCTAACTCGCAAGATAAAAATAACTTTCTTTACCCTCGTAGTCGATATTATGGTAAATTCCAGCCAGAGACTTTAGCATTTAATGCCAACCTCCAAGAATTTGCCCAAAGAATTAGTTACATTTCTTGTCTAGAAACAGGCGGAAAACTATCACCAGAAGAAGCTTACGAGCAAATTAAGGCGCTTTGGAAAGAGTTGAAAAATAGCAAAAAGGAACTATCTATTGGCATAAATAAATGAAAACTAGTTTTTGGGCATTGGGTATGGGCAATAACTACCAATCGTCCATGTCCAATACTTCTCTACGAGAGGCTGCGCCCTAAGCGTAGCTATGCCGCAGGCTTTACGACTCCGCTCAGTACAAGTGCCCAATCCCAGTTAATTAACTTCCAGCAAAGTCCAGAAGTAGCCATCTGGCGCAACAAAAGAGAAACTTGTCTCGCCAAACTCATTACTAATAATATCTGTGACTTTTTGTGCAGTACTTGCTTTAATGCGATCGCAATACTCCTGTATTCCCTTAACCCGATAGGTATATAAAGACATACCCAAGCTACCTGGTTGGGCTGCTTCAAAACGCGATTCTAAATTAATAGATTCTGGGAATCGAACAATATAAAGTCTACCACTGCGTGCAGCCATCAGGTCAGACTTAGAAGAACGCGGATCATCAAAAGCAGTAACAATAAACTTTTCACCAGGGTTAAGGTCAAAAATATCTCGACCGGCTGGCGAAGATTCATAGCTAGTTTCGACATCATCACGCACACGCAGCAAACCTAAAACTTCTTCATAAAACTTGAGGGTTTCTTTGCTGTCATCTTGAGAGATGATTCCTATATGGGTAAACTGACTAGCCTTGAGAGCAGCATTATGATTAACTTGTCCGTAATGCGGTAGTGTATAGCCAAAACGTTGAAATAAAACTTGTCGAGCTAAGGGTTGAAGTAGCAACATTTCTCGTACACCAACTGCTGGCTCAATAAAAGGACGGCTTTTCCTCTCTTTGTTGTAGATGACTTCCCAATAAGGGTTAGAGTGCCTAATAGGAAAATCTGCGGCTTTTGCATTCTCTATATGATTTAAGATACTTAACACATCGGTCGTTAAGCTTGTCGCCCAGCGATTTCCCTTAATTTTCATCGATGCTATTCCCAAACCTTCATGTGTGGGGTTTTGCCAAACCATCAACCGAATCAAACCATGATCTGAATTTTGGTGGTAGAGGCGAATTGAGCGTAAAGACGAATTTACTCCATATAATTGATAGGCTACATCTGCGGTTAATTCACCCACTTGACCAATACGATAGCCAAATTGCTCCCAATACTGAATAGCAGAAATTGGTTCTGGGATGCCTATACAGACTTCATAGATACCTTCAATTGCGGTTTGTGGTTCTTGAGCCATAATAATTTGGGATTTTAGATTGGTCAAATAAATAAAGCTTTCGGAAAGATATCTCAGAAAGAATGCGAAAAGCAACAACTTTAGGTTGTAGCTTATGATGTACCTAGAAAAGTGAGTATAGAGTTCTTCTGATTGCACGTAATCAAGAATCGCCATCAAGTTTTTTTAACAGGAGTTAAGCTATGACGCAGCGACTGACTCAAGAGCAATTAGCACAAATAGTCACAGAAGTAGAAGGTTTGCAAGTGCGTCGAGAAGCGGAACTAGACCAACAGCAGGTTAAAGAAATTTTACAGGAGTTGAATTTACCACCTGAGTTACTAGATGAAGCGCTGATTCAGTTAAATCGCCGCCAAGCGCTGGAAGTACAGCAACGCCGCAATCGATGGATTACCTCTGGAGTTGTGGCATTTTTAGTGATACTGAGTGCATCTGCAATATTTTTCATCCAACGACAGAATTCTGCACTCTCTCGCGTTTCTGCTCAACAAGACCGCATCACCCTGGTATCAAATACTGGCGGTGACTTGAAGACAGTTTCCCGCCAAACCAATCCAGAAATTTTGTACCGTGTCACCTTAAAAGATGCACCCTTGGGTAAAAAGCTGGCTCTCTCCTGTAATTGGATTGACCCAAATGGTCAAATTGTCAAGCAGAATAGTTATCAAACCCGCGAAATTAATACGTCTGTCTGGGATACCCAATGTCGCTACACGATTAATCCGGCTGCAACTGTTGGCAATTGGAAAGTGCAAATGTTCCTGGAAGGTCGGCAAATTAGTGATGAAACCTTTGAAGTGAAATAGTCCAGATGGGCAACATCCCGCATCACTTTCTTGGCTATTGGGGTTATGGCGCTCAACATGAGTTGGAAGCGCTGTTAAGTAGTATTTTAGAAAACCTCTCTCCAAACCTCTCCCCTTGTAGGGGAGAGGCTTTGAATCCCATCTGGAATGTTGTTTATATAGGACTTGAGGGGCATTTCGGATGGCAACAAAAGCAGGACTTAGACGCTGAACACCTGAAATTTAGATCCCCCCTAACCCCCCTTAAAAAGGGGGGAAGAGTAGAAGCCCCATTTTTAAGGGGGTTGGGGGATCTCTTCTGTGTAAGTCCTAAAAATCAAATTGCTGCTATTTCGGCATCAGGATTATTAACTTCACCCGATGCTTGGGTAAGTGTCCAAGAAAATAACTGCCTGATTTTGGGTAGAGAACCTTTCGGAAAAATGCCCTTGTATTGGACTCAGCAAGGACAAGTTATCTGGTTTGCATCACAACTGCAACTACTCTTACCGATTTTGCAACAGTCAGAAGTTAGCATTTCTGGGTTATATGGCTATAGCTGTTTTTCTTACGTTCCCACACCCTTAACCCCTATTAAAGGTGTGTTTGCAGTAACGGCGGGAACTGAATTAGTTTGGCAGAGCGATCGCCAATCAGGTATTCTGCGATCGCCTAAATCTAAAAACATCCACTCGTGGCGGGAAGCCCCAGAACAGTTAACAGATGAAGCGACAGCAATTACCGAATTGCAAACCCTCCTTAAAGATTCCATTGAACGACAGATTGCCGATTTAAAGGATGAACCTGTTGCGGTATTTCTCTCTGGCGGACTCGATTCTTCAGTGGTGGCGGCGCTGCTGGTGCAAGCAGGAGTGAAAGTCCGCGCCTACACTCTAGATTTTGGTGACGTAGGTATTTCAGAATATCCATACTCTGAACAAGTTGCCCAGTTTCTCAAAATTCCGTTGATTAAAGTTGCAGTAACGCCAAGTGCCATCAAGAATGCCCTAATTCCGACTGTGCAAGCATTAGATTTACCCTTTGGAGATGGCGTGTGTGTGCCGTTGTATCTCTTATCTCAAAGGGCGAGTCAAGAAACTCAGGTAATTTTTAACGGCGAAGGTGGAGATCAATTGTTTGCCGGTTGGACGAACAAACCTTTAATTGCCGCAGGTATTTATCAGGCAGAAAATCCCGCCGGACAGGAAACTTTTATCCAGCAATATCTCCGCACCTTTCACCGTCTTGGGGGATACGAATCTCAGGTTTATCAGCCAGAGGTTTATGCACAGATTCAAAATTTGTATCCTGAAGATTGGCTATTGGCGGCTCTTAATCGTGATGAATGCCCATCTTTGCTGCATCGCCTCCGCCGTGCTAGTTTGATGCTCAAAGGAGCGCAGAATATCCATCCACGTGCGACTGCATTGGGGTTTGCTCATGGGTTGTGGGTGCGATCGCCTTTTTGTGATTTACCTTTGGCTGAATGGACATTCCGCCTATCTGGAGAACTCTGTTTGCAAGGTGCTTGTGAAAAATATATCCTCAAACGGGCTGTAGAAAATTGGCTCCCACCTGAAATTGTCTGGCGACAAAAACGGGGGATGGGAGTTCCCTTAACTTCTTGGTGTTTAAATGATTTTTGGCATCAGCTAGGCATCTGGCTCAATCCAGAAACACTTCGCGCCAACAACCATTTTTATCCACACATCGCGGCACAAATCGTTGAAGGCAAACTCGGAGCAGCTATTCAAGGCCGACGGATTGGTGAAACTCTCTGGTTACTTATTATGTGGCAACTTTGGCGATCGCACGTTTTAAATGAAGAACTAGGTAAACAGTCCTTGGATCATCCTTTTTGGTTACATCGTTGGCTATGGATAAATTACAAGAAAATTCATAATTTGTAATTTGTAATTCGTAATTGATATAGGGAGCAACTAACTTAAAGTTATGGAGAGCAAGAAGTTTTATGATTTTCAAAATTCCCTTAGTCCGCCCTTTTCTGAGGAACAGGCGCAGGAGTTACTGAGTACTTACGGTTCTCCGCTTTATGTTTATAATGGCGATCGCTTGCGCGAAACTATTGAGCGCATTACTAAAGCTGTCAGTTATCCTCGCACACAATTTCGGTTTGCAAGCGTGACTAATGGCAATATTGCGCTGTTAAAAATTTTTCGCTCCTTTGGGTGGGGACTTCATGCTAATACGCCAGGGGATATTTATTTAGGATTGCAAGCTGGTTTCGATCCTAGTCAGATTGTTTACAGTGGTAGCAATTTGAATCAGGCTGAGATGCTACAAGTCTTAAATTGGGGAGTTACAACTCTCAATCTCGATAGTCTCGCTCAGTTGCAGTTGTGCTGCGAAGTTTTGCCCAAATGCAGAGAGAAAAATATTCGGCTAGGTTTACGCCTCAATTTGCCCGAAATTACCGGAGATAGCCGCATTGGTGTGCGTCCTGAAGAATTTGGTGATGCGATCGCTAAAACTTGTGAAGTTGGATTAAAGCTGAGTGGCTTACACTTCTATCGAGGGACTGGAACCAATGCCACAGAAGCATTTACCCAAGTAATTGATACAGTAATGGCTACAGCACAAAAGTTACCAGATTGGGAATATTTAGACTTTGGTGGTGGCTTTGGCTATCCATATCACCACAACAAAACAGCCTTTGACTGGGAAGTTTTTGGCGCTGAGTTAAGCGAGAGAATTACTCATTTAGGGCGGAAAATTGATTTGGTGATTGAACCTGGACGAAGTGCGATCGCCGGATGTGCAACTTTGCTTGCTCAAGTTGTTTCTGTAAAATGGCAAGGAGAAAAACAGATTGTTGGAGTTGATACCACCGTTGCTAATCTTTCAGTACCCTCAGTACACGGTGGCTACCGAGAAATCGTCACCTGGAAACAAGCAGACAATCCATTCACAACTGATATTTGTGGGAACACCACCTATTCACGAGATTATCTGGGGAAAAATTGCCAACTCCCAGCACTAAAAATTGGTGATATCGCTGCCATTCTAGATGTCGGTGCTTATGGTTATGCTATGTCCTCTCACTTTTTACACCGCCCCAAACCTGCTGAAGTCTTGCTAGAAAATGGCACACATCGCTTGATTCGTCGGCGGGAAGACTACAGTGTTTTACTAACAAATCAGGTGCTAGATAACTAACAATTAATAAATAACATCAAACAATCATTATGAAGTGTATTAACTGCGGAACTGACAATAAACTAAAAGACCGGACAGCTAATCAAGGTCGGTGTCTAAAATGCAATCATCCTTTTGCCTTTGAACCGACCAGTATGAGTAAAGTTAAGATTACTGATCCTTTCTTTGCCAAGGCGATCGCTGACATTTCTGCAAATAACACCTTATTTTTTACAGCCAAACAACTTTTTTATTTTCTAGATAATCGTCTAAGAAAAAAAACGAATTCAATTTCACAATTTGGCTTGTTATTTTTATATCTACCTTTTAATTTTTTCGCATTTTCCTCAAACATTGGTCTGATAATAGTAAATTTCGTATTTATTTGTATATTTTTTAACCAAAGCAACTCAAATAAACTCAATAATAATACAAGTCGCAAAGCGAATGCAAAAAACTTACAGATTATAGGAGGAATTATTCTGGTTGTAGGAATTCCAAGAAGTATTACCTCAAACTCTTTTAGCCTCTTTGTAATTTTTGTGATTATGGGAATGCTGTCTATATATTTGGGAACTCGACAGCTAGGGCGACTTGGATTCTTAACACAAGAATTTTTACTTTCACACTCTCAGTTTAAAGATTGGCTAGATCGCTGGCAGCAAATCAATGGTTCAATTCTCAAAATTCTTCCTTCACCAAAGCAGGAAAATACACCAGCCACGGTTAACCCTGATGTAACTACTTACAGTTTTGATAGATTAGTAGTTTGTGATAGTGCTACCATTGCTCAATTATTAATTGCTAATAATTTCCACTTTGAAAATAACTGTGCAATTCTCAGCATTACTGGATATCCACAAAGCATTTTTGACACCACAATGCAAATGCTGCGCCGCAATCCCGATTTGAAAGTCTATGCAGTGCATGATTGCAATCCACGAGGAATTGGTTTAGTTCATAATTTGAGAAGCAATGCTAGTTGGTTTCTCGATAGCGAGATTGCAATTATTGATATCGGACTAACGCCACGTCAAATTATTGCTACTAAGCGCGGAATGTTCATTCAATCTTCTCCAGAGTCGGCGCAAGCAGCTAAACAATTACCTCAAGAAGTTCGTCAAAGTTTGTCTGTTGAAGACTTAGCATGGTTAGAATCTGGAAAGTTTGTGGAATTAGAATCTTTCTCTCCCCAAAGACTGATTAAAGTCTTGCAAAACGGTATTGCTGGTAGTCGGAATCTAGAAAGTGATGACAGTAACTTGCTTTTAGTAGGGGATACTGGCAATGATATGTATGTTGTTCAAAGTTTTGGTTGATATAGCCAGAATGCGTAGGCGTAACTCGTTGCAGACATCACATTTAAAAATATACAAAATTCCCCTCAGACTGGAAGTCCATAGCTCATAATAAAAGGTCGAATTCCTGCTAGAGAGCATTCGCTTTTGCAGGAAAACTTTATACAGCAATGGTAGTTTTGTGTATATTAATTTACTTATTCCTAACCTTCTGTTAAATTAACCTTAATATACGCTAAACCCATTGATTTACTGTACTTATGATGAAGATGATGATTGACCGCCGCTACACATTCAAGTGTACTGTTCAAAATCAAGTCAAGTTGATTCCGATTCCTTACAGTGTTTGATTGCAGAATAATTTTTGGTTTCTTAGCTAATTTTAATCACTTTATCAGCGCTAATTCAGAGCGATCGCTGATTATAGTGATTAAGTAGGGAATTCCGTACTGGAGTTGATTGGCCAGTTAACCGGAAAATAGAAAATAATAGATATATGGACAAACGGTATTTTTTACAGGCTAGTGCGGTAATAGTCGGCACAGCATTGTTATCAAGGTATATCAACTGGGAGTCAAAAGCAGTGACAACATCTAATAGTGGATTTGAAATTACCAAACCAGAAGAAGAGTGGCGCACTATTTTAACGCCAGAACAGTTTAATGTATTGCGTAAACACGGGACTGAACGCCCTCACACCAGCGCATTAGATAAAGAGTACGACAAGGGTACTTATTATTGTGCCGCGTGTGAACTACCACTGTTTACCTCTGATACCAAATTTAACAGTGGTACTGGCTGGCCAAGCTTTTTTAAACCGATTGAAGGTGCGATCGCTACTACTGTAGATAAGTCGCTGTTTATGACCAGAACTGAAGTACATTGTAGTCGTTGTGGTGGTCATCTGGGTCATGTTTTTGATGACGGCCCTGCACCCACAGGTAAGCGCTACTGTATGAATGGTGTTTCGCTGAAATTTACTCCCGCCTAATTTACGTTTCACTTTAAGGTTGATACAAATAGGCAGCAGAGAGAAAGGTAGGACAGGGAGGACAAGAATAAAGGGAGAATTATTAAACAAGTCTCTTCTTGTCTCCCCCCTCTCCCTTGTCTTCCCCGGATTTCTCACTTGTGAGAAATCCAGGCTTCCTTGTCTCTTCTCCCTGCCTCCTTCAATAAAGTTGGGAAATAGCGCTATCAGTGAAGCGAACCTCCTCAACCATCGGGGTATAGCCTAGCCATTGCACTCCTGACTGAGCAAATTGTTGTGGACACCCGCTAACGGCGAAACGAGTTGGTAGTGGGAGGTGAGTATTTTTTAAGCCTAGCAAGTCTAACTCTTGGGCACAAGCTGCCACGACATGAACAGCTGGGTCAACTAGCTTGACTTGAGAGGGGAGGAGCGATCGAAATACTGGTGTAAGGTGGGGATAATGGGTACAGCCATGAACTAAGGTGTCAATTTGTTGGTCTAGTAAAGGCTCTAAGTAGGCTCGTGCCACTTCAGCAGTGTAAGGGTCGTGAATCCGGTTTTGCTCAATAAGTGGCACAAACTCTGGACATCCTATTTGCCAGACTTGGACATCAGGGGCAATTTCGAGGATGGCGTGCTTATAAGCATTACTTTTTGCCGTAGCTGGAGTGGCAATTACACCAATCCGCTTCCCTTCCTGCACCGCAGCTTTTGCACCTGGTAGAATTACCCCCAAAATGGGTATGTTGAATTCTTGACGCACGGTTTCTAGGGCTAGGGCAGAACTGGTGTTGCAAGCCATAATTACCATTTTTACCTGCTGCTTTTGTAGCCAGGTAATGATTTCGCGCGTAAATTGTAAAATTTCTGCTTGTGAACGAATTCCATAAGGAAGTCGGGCTGTATCCCCAAAGTAAACAATTGATTCATTGGGGAGTTGCCGATATATTTGTCGCAGTACCGTCAATCCACCCACACCACTGTCAAAGATGCCAATTGGGGCACGTTGGGGTTCAAGAGCCGAAAAATCGTCCAGATTCGCTTCAAAGATCGAAGATGAATACACAGGCTGATATTAATTTAGGTTTTGGGATTTAAAATACAGAATTTAGCAGACAATCGGTTAATTGACCACTAAATTCTGCGCGCAAAAGCAGGATATATAGTGTCAATCTTAGGGTGACACTCTACGGTACTACTGTCTAATTTTGACTTCGCCTCTAAGGGTTTCCACTTCGCAGTAGTCCCCATTACAATTATCGTAAATCAAAGGTTACTGGCTAAAAAAGATGCAACTTCAGCAGTGCGATCACTATAGTCAATATCCCATCCAAATTCGGGTCATCATAGGGTTTGCCGAGTTTTATCACCCCAGCAGTCTTTTTTTAATCTTGGTATTCTTAGCACCAGCCTTTTTTTAATTATTTGGTGCTTGGGGAGTCTTACAGCAGTTCCCGCTATTGTGAGGTACGTTCTCAGTCCTGAAAGGGCACAGGAGATAGCGTGGAGGAGATAAAATGTACTTCATAACAGCAGGAAGCGCTGTAAATATAGTTAGTTATTAATTAGCCCTGAATATTCCCCACTATAGTTAGTAAATTCAGTCTTTGATCTGCGAATCTTAGATAGACGAATTTGCCAATCGGAAACCTGCTCGTAGGTAAGGTGATGAGTATTGCAAGTCGGTGTCCATAGCCCTCCCCAAACACAGGGGTCTTCAAACTGCAACAGACCTAACTTGCGTAAGTTCTGGGATTGGGGAGTTCCTGGCAAGGGGGCTATGCTATACACAGCAATCTGAAATTCCAATTCCGGGTTAATCTCTACGAGTTCATCCACGAGTCCTGAGATCGCTTCCTCAAGATGTAACAAGCTATCATCGTCATCATCTGGTAGCCCGATAATAATGCCATAAGCAATAACAGGTATACCAGTTCTGACGACAGATTTCATCAACGTACAATGCTCTTGCCACGGCAACAACTTGCTGTATGCTTCTCGCCCAAAAACGGGACGTTCCGCAGGGATATAAGCTAAAGGACAACCTACTTTGCCATCCCAGCCAAACAGTGCTTGAATAACTTCTTCGTCAGGGCTGAGATCGGTATTGTCGTAGTTGCGTCCATGTCCCACCGTGGCTTTCCGCAGTTCTAAACCATTAGGCCACATCAGAGATATTCCCATCTCCCTCGCCCCATTGGTAATTTCGAGGATCTCTTCTCGCCCCCCAGGAAAGAGTCCACGGGCGAGGAATTGATCGGAACCGATATTGATCGAACGAGCCCCCGCCTCTTTCTGAATAGCCAGCCATTTGAGGGCGGTTTTTGGGGTCATTCTGCGATAGCCAGTGCCGTAGGTGGGTGTCATGCAAAAATCGCAGGTGCGATCGCAACCAATGTCAGCCACTAACGAACCAATCGGCACAACTCCCTGTACATTTGGTAGCATCCCTAAACATTCGCTAGCCACTTCCACGGAGGGTAGAGTCCAATCTTCTGGACTTTTAGCTTTAGTCTTCCTGGCAAATTGTCTACCATCTGCGAGAATTACCCCCGTCAGTTCTTCCCGTGGGGTTTTTCCAAGTACATAGTCGAGAATAGCCCAATTAGCTGCACCGGATTTATCCTGAACTACTGCTGCTGCTCCAGCCTGCAAGTAGTGTTGCGGTTCAGCCACAGCATCAGATCCCCCAACGATAATGGGACGACCACCTTTGGCCAGATGCTCAACAATCATACAGCTTACTTGACGGTCTTGGGAGAAATTAACTGTAATTCCCCAGGCATCATAAGCGTGAGGATCGAGAGCGAAAATTTCGCCACCTACATAAGTTTTCCGCAAGGTCATTCCTTTCCAGAAAATCTGCCCAAATTCTTGACTATAATCCCCATCCCTAAGGTTGACCAATCGCGCATCAAATCCCCCTGCTTGCAAGTCAGCGATTAAAACTTGTTTGCTAATTAAAGAACGATGTCTATATAAAGAAGTCCAATTATTGCCTTCTGCATCGTATAGTCCCGTTGCTGGAACTTCAATCAGTCCAATTGTGGGATACTTGTTAGCTACTATATTCGAGGGCGCAGAATCTTGAATAAGAGTAGGGGCTTTTCGCTCGGTCATAATTGCAATTCCTTAGCGGTAGCAGAAGTTGGCAAGCAATCTTTTATACAATCAGCATATTAACCTAAGTTACTAGTTACTAAACGATAATGGGATCAAATTGATACAAAAACTCAATTTTTCACTAGTATTGTTAAATACTAAATTTTAGAGTTTTGTACTTAAAAACACGCATTTTTTGATAACTAGCAACTTGGGTTATTACAGTAGAAAAATATAATAATGAGATGGGCAAGATTTCTGATTTTCTTAATCATTGCCCTGTCAACGATGTTTTGCTATACCGCTTCATGCTGAACTGGTAGGGTTAGATGAAAGGTACTTCCTACTCCTAACAGACTTTCTGCCCAAATCTGTCCTTGGTGCTGTTGAACAATACTCTTGAAAGTCTATTTACATTTCATAATATACTTGGGCTTTTTTCGCGCCAACTTACTTACCCAGGTATAAAGCGTTTTTTACTCCTGAATTCTGTTAGCACAGCGGGACGTAACCTATTCAGAATTCTGAATTGTACTATATTACCTCTGCTGTAAGTATTTTAGGATGCCACGAGCGATCGCTTCTGCCATCTGATTTTGATACTCTCGGGATGCCAATCTGGGATTGTCTTCTCGACCAGTCATATAACCTGTTTCTACTAAAATCGAGGGCATAGAGCTTTTCCTGAGAACGTAGAATCTGGCTTTGCGGGTTCCCCGGTTTTTGATTGTATCAATGTTTTGCAGAATGGTATTGCGAACTACTTCCGCCAAAGCATAACCGCTATCGTAGTAATATACTTCTAACCCATTCACATCAGGGCGATTATCAACAGAATTAGCGTGAATGCTGACGAACGCAGTTGCATTAACTCGCTCGGCAATTTCTACCCGTCCCTGAAGTTCTACGAAAAAGTCAGCATCCCGCGTTAGTACTGCTTGTACACCATGTTGCTCTAAAATTGCAGCTACCCTTTTACCGATAGGCAGAATTACATCCTTTTCTAAAAGTCCACCTAGACCAGGAGCGCCTGAGTCTTTTCCACCATGTCCTGGGTCAATCACAACTAATAATTTCCCTCTAGGAACTGAGGGACGAGGCTGTGGGCGGGATATCGGCCGGGGATTATCTATGGGGTTTGGGAATTGACCTTGGTTTGGCGATAAAGGAGGTAAATCAATAGGCTGTTGTGTAACGCTACCAGAACGTTGTAATTCTAGAGCCAAAAGCTGGTCGCCAACTTGGTTAAGTTCGCCAATCTGTACTCCGGCTGCTGGCTGAACCAAGACGGTGACTGTATTAGATTCTTGGGGTTGCAAGCGGACTCGCAAGATAGGGCTATTAGAATTAAAAGTCGGGCCTGTAACTTGGGAAGCTAACCGAGCATTGTTGATGGTAATGCGGTACAAACCAGAGGTTCTATCCCAGCCTCCTGTTGCAGATAAAGCTTGGTCTGCTCTAATTAGCAGTTGTGTGCCATTATTAGCCAGTTGCACAGACTCAATAGTCGCTGTACTAGATGGTATGGGGCGTGGATTATTACTATTACCTCCAGGGAACTGGGCAATGCCACGACTGGGCAAAAGTATAAAACCACTACTGTTACTATTAGTTGCTCGCCAATTTTGACCATTTTCATCCACCTGTAAAGTCATGCGAACAACAGATGGACTTGTTTGTAGTTGGCTGAACTGAATACGGCTGACACCATAACGATTAATCGACAAATCGCGTTGCTCTAGACTTGGTGATAAAGTAGCGCTGGCAATGTCGATGTTAATTTCTCTTTGATCGTTGCTACGATTTACCTGAATCTGAGGATTACCACCATTGGTACGGATGAAAAAACCATCGCCTGTAACTTGTAAGTTCTCAATTTGAGTTACCCTGGCGGCAAGCATTCCGTTTTTAGGTGGATTAATAGGGCTGGTTCTCACCACGTTGTAAATATCTCTGGGTGAGAACACAGATGGAGATGTTCTCGGTGAAGGTTGTGTTGCTATAGCTTGTTGTTGCCCACCAGTATTTCTTGAGGGAACATTTTCGGCTACTGGTGTGGGTAATTGCACCATCCAGCGTTCGCCAGTTCTACCAACAAATTGTACACCCTTGGGGTCTAAAGTATAACCAGGAGTCAGTTCAACGACTATGCGTGTTGTTTGTTCGTCAAACTGTCCAACACGGATAGCGCGAATTGCACCGCCCACCTGTTGGGTTAGCTGCGGACGGCCAAATGTTGTTCCTGGTAAATCAATTACCAAACGAGTGGGGTTAAAAATTAATTGTGCTTGGGGTTGAACATTCCCTAGAGTATTTATTTCCAGCTTGTTTTGATTGACATCAAAACGCCAAGATTCAAGTTTCGCAGCCATTGCGGGCGACGATAGCATGAAGATAGTTCCAATAGTACTGGATAGTAACCAGCGTAATTTCACAGTCTTTTCTCCTGATTCACATTCATGGGAGCCGTCAAAATTTCAATATATTGGCAAATCCTCACACCATCACCGCACACACTTGAGTATTACGCTCTGATTAAGACACAGCTAATGGCGTAAAATATAGCACGCTCCTCTGATTTTGCCATGCCATCGATTAGCCCAGATAAATTTGACTTGTAAAGCATCAGATGACAATAACAAAGATGCTACTCTTGTCCCGCCGCAATAATACTTAAATTGGTTTTACTACTAAATTGGATAAACATGGTAAAGATTAGATGTATTTACTCAATAATTTCGACTAAATTACTTATCTTCTCTTTAAATACTGAAGAACACCACGAGCGATCGCATCTGCCATTTGATTTTGGTAAGCGGAGCTTCTGAGTTTAGCGTTATCATCTCGACCAGTCAAATAACCTGTTTCTACAAGAATAGAAGGCATGGAACTTTTTCTGAGGACATAAAATCTGGCTCGCCGCACTCCCCTATCTCTGACATTTACGCTTTGGAGAATACTGTTATGGACAACGCGAGCTAGACCCAAACCGCTGTCGTAATAATACGTTTCCAAGCCACTGACATCTGGACGACTTGCACCAGCCGAATTAGCGTGGATGCTAACAAATACATCAGCGTTAGCTCGCTCTGCTAATTGCACCCGTCCGGGAAGGGTGACGAAATAGTCAGAATCCCGCGTCATAACGACTTGTATGCCATTTTGCTGCAAAACCTGAGCTATCCTTTTGCTAATAGGCAAAATAATATCCTTTTCGAGTACTCTCCCAATGCCCACTGCTCCTGAATCTTTACCGCCATGTCCTGGGTCAATAATGACTACCACTCGTCCATTGGTAACTCGGCGCTGTGGTTGGAATTGGGGCTGGGGATTGGGATTGTTTGGGTCTGGGAATGGCCCCCTATTTGGCGGCGGTAGCCCAGGTAAACCATAGGAGGGTCTTCCGGGGAGAGAAACAATTCGACGAGAACCTTGTATTGGTATAGCCAAAAGCTGGTCGCCGATTTGCTGGGGTTGATCGAGTTGTACTCCAGGTGCTGGTTGAACTAAAACAACGACTGTGTTGGCTGCTTGGGGTTGCAGACGTACCCGGAGAATTGGGCTATTGGGGGCAAAAGTAGGGCCTGTAACTCTGGGAGCTAACTTGGCATTGTTAATTGTGACACGGAACACACCAGATGATCTATCCCAGGTTCCCGTAGCAGATAAAGTTTGGTCGGCTCTAATCAGCAGTTGTCTGCCATTATCAGCCAGTTGCACAGATTCAATGGTTGCTGGGGAGTCGTTAGCAGCAGATAATCTGCTAGGGAAGGAGGGTGGTTGTGATTGATTGTCCGAATTACTACTTCCAGGTAATCTGACAACGCGACTAGGTAAAACCACCAAACCACCACTGTTACTATTAGTTGCTTGCCAATCTGGACTATTTTTATCTACCCGCAAAGTCAAGCGAACGATAGGAGTTTGGTTTTGTAGTTGGGTGAATTCGACGCGGCTAATACCATGTTTGTTAACAGGCTGATTATTCTGTTGCGCCAGACGTGATGATAAAGATGCGTCAGAGATATCTATGAAGATACTGGCGCGATCGCGGCTGCGAATTGTCTTAATCCCCGGATTACCACCACTGGTACGGAGGAATAACCCATCGCCTGTTACTGTCAAGCTTTCAATTTGCGTCGCCCCGCGTGTAGTAGTAGTGGCAACCCTTGAAATACTAGGTTGCCGCTCAGAATCTGGGGTAACGACACTGTAAGCACTTCTGGGAGGTGAGGCAGGAAATGAAGCTACTCGATCAACTTCTGGTCTAGGTAATTGCACCGTCCAGCGATCGCCAGATGTCCCAACAAATTGGACTCGTTTGGGGTCTAAAGTATAACCAGGTGTCAGTTCTACAACTATGCGTGTCGTTTCTGTATCAAACTGCCCAACCCGAATCGAGCGAATTCCCCCACCCACCTGTTGGGTTAGCTGTGGACGGCCAAATGTTGTTCCTGGCAAATCAATTACCAGCCGAGTGGGGTTGAAAATTAATTGTGCCTGGGGTTGAACTGCTCCCACAGTATTAATTTCCAGCCTGTTTTGATTGGCATCAAAGCGCCAAGATTCAAGTTTCGCAGCCATTACAGGCGACGATAGCATGAAGATAGTTCCAATAGTGCTGGGTAGTAACCAGTGTAATTTCACAGTTCTTTCTCCTAATTCACGTTCATGGGAGTTGTCAACGAAGAGGGAAGGGGGAGAGGGAGAAGAGAGCAGGGGAAATGACCCCATCCTCCTGCTGTGAAATAGAGCGGAAAATGGGTCTGAGTCTCCCACTTCTCCACCAGTAGTTCTCGTACCCTTCGGGATTGAGCGCAACAGGTGGGGTCGAATCCCCTTTCTGTTCTATCTCCCCTGCTCCCTGCTCCCTTGCCTCTTTCTTGTTCAATATCTCAACTCATTGGGAAATCATCACGCCGTCACCACCTAAACTCGCTCTTTGATGCCTTGTTTGATTTTTAAGCTGGTATAAAGACACGCTTAAATCAGTTATCAGATTTCATATTTGCTTGAAATCCCAATATAAAATCTTCCACTTTGGAGGTGGATGAATCTGACTCCCAAGGAAGCTAGAAAACTAATAACTGATAACCGTTCACTGATAACTGTTTTTTATTTTTTGCCATCAATGCACTAAGTAGATAATTCCCATTACTGTCAGACGATCTAGCAAAATTTATGGGTGTTACTCCCCAATTACCTGGAAAATATTCAGATAATGGCTTACAAGCCTAGGGAGAGTGGAAATAAATAACATTCCGAATGCTGATAGAAATTATAAACAGACGATTATTCTACAATCAGATGGGACGGAAATTTGGAGAGAGAAGTTTCCACTTTATAATTGCAGAATCTTCAAAATACGGTGATTTTACTGAATTTAGAGTGCTGAGTTCCGAGGGAAAATCACTCAGAACTCAGTAAGAATTTACCCAAGATTTTGATTAGCGATCGCCAGATTCTGGAGTTACTTCTGATGCTGGCACCTTCGACTTAGGTGGTTCAATTACCAACGAGGTTCCAGAGGAACCATCTAAAACCAGTTGGTCTGAGCCTGCATCCACAGTTTTTGGATCTGGAAACACAAATCGTAACAAGGGAGGAGCTAAAAAGGTTGTCAAGATAACCATCATAATAATTGCCGCCCCTAGTGGTTTCGAGAGAGCGCCACTGGCTGCGCCGACACCAGCAAACACTAATCCAACTTCTCCTCTAGGAATCATCCCCACACCGATCGCTAAACGGTTGATTTCTGGTTGACCAAACACGCTCAAGCCTGTGATTACTTTACCGAGAATGGCTACTGTAATCAGGAAAGTTGCCATAATTAAACCTTCTCGATTATCGGGAATTGCTGGGTTTAACACTCCCAAATCAGTTTTTGCCCCAACAGTCACAAAGAAAATTGGCACTAACATATCGGCAATAGGACAGACTTGCGTTTGCAATTCTTTACGCTTCTCTGTCTCTTCTAGGACTAAACCCGCCGCAAAAGCTCCCAAAATCGCTTCTAAGTGGATGACGGCAGCAAGGTATGCCATAGCAAAGGCGAAGATGAATGCTGGTATTACCAATCCGCCGCGTGTTTTGAGTTGATCAGCGATCGCTACAAAGGACTTATTGAAAAAATTCCCTAGTAGAATTGCTCCCAAAATAAAACCAGTGGCGCTGATAATCAAATAAATAACTTTGCTAACATCCACCACACCATCTTTAGCGAGGCTGGCAACTACCGCCAAAACGATGATTCCTAGAACATCGTCAATTACAGCAGCACCCAAAATAATCTGCCCTTCTTTAGAATTGAGCCGTCCCAACTCTGACAGCACCTTGGAAGTAATCCCAATACTAGTGGCAGTCAAAGCCGCCCCAGCAAAAATTGCGGGTACAGCAGCAATTCCAAATAAAGTCATCAATCCCACAGTACCAGCCGCAAAGGGTACTACTACTCCCACTACTGCGACGACGGTGGCTTGGATACCAACTGCCATTAAGTCTTTTAAGTTTGACTCCAAGCCAATTTCAAACAGCAGAATGATCACACCCAACTCTGCCAAAACAGAAATGACCTCAGACTGTGCTGCAAACACGGCTGGAGTGGCTTCAGGACTTAAACCAGCAGTGATCTGAAGGAAAGACATGATCAAAGAGTTAGAACTGTCTGTGCTGCCTTCTGGAAATACTAAAAGGTGGAAAACAGAGATGCCTACTACCACACCACCGACTAGTTCGCCTAAAACGGGCGGCAAACCCACTTTGTTTGATAACTCTCCACCAACTTTGCTGGCGAGGTAAACGACTACTAAGCTTAGTAGCACTGCGGCTACTACCATTGAACTGTCTGCGGCTGCTGTTGCAGTAGCCAGCAGAGGAAAAGAGAAGTTAATTGGATCTAACAAATGCATGGGTTCTGTGAAAATCCTTCTCTTTGATTTTGACGTGTTTCTGAAAAACATCTATCTGTGGAGACGCTATTGGCAGGTTCAAAAACTTAATTTGTGCCATTTGTCTACTTAACCAAGCGCTATCAAAAAACTTCGCAAACCCAGGCTACAGACAGTTTAGAAAGTTGCAGTCTGTCAAAGTCGGTGAATCAATTTACCATCATGACAAAATCTTTAAAAATGTTGGTGTAATTTTTTTAGTATCAAAAAATGTAACCATTTCAGCTTTTGACGATCGCAGTGTCAAAGTAAGAACATACAAATCGTATCTAGCGATCGCACTTAAGTTGTGAAAAACTTGTGGTGACTGTTGACTTTTAACAGCCGCCAGAAGATTGCTAAATACGCTTATTAAAAACATCTGTGGATACTTTGAGGAGTGCAAATCTTATGACTAGAGCCGCTTTACCCGGTTCTCAGTTTCCATCTGGAAACCTGTGGAAAATACTGCCTTTAGCCCTGCTAGTATGTGCAACTTTTGTACTACCGGCATTGGCGCAAGAGAAGGAGAAAATGTGGCGAACCCTTAGTGTCAGTGGTCGCGGAGTTGAAACGATTCCGACAACCTTGGCGGAAGTTAGCTTAGGAGTGGAGATTCAGGGGAAAACAGCACAAGAGGTACAGCAAGAAGCCGCCCGGAAGTCATCGGCTGTAGTTGCGTTCCTCAAAAGCCAAAATGTCGAAAAATTACAAACTACTGGTATCCGCTTGAATCCCGTTTACAGCTACACCAATAATGTGCAGAAAATTACAGGCTATGCCGCCAGTAATACGGTGAGTTTTAGGATTCCCACAGAGAAAGCTGGTACATTATTAGATGATGCAGTGAAAGCGGGTGCAACACAAATTAATGGTATTAGTTTTGTTGCGAATGATGAAGCGATCGCATCTGCTCAAAAACAAGCACTAAAAGAAGCCACCCAAGATGCCCAGCAGCAAGCTGATGCTGTTTTCAGTGCTTTGGGTTTCAAATCCAAAGAAATAGTCAGCATTCAAGTTAATAATGCTAGTCCACCTCCACCAACCATGTTTTTACGGGCTGAAGCTGCCAAGGTAGCTGATTCTTCCACCCCTGTCGTTGGTGGTGAACAGGAAGTCGAAGCATCGGTGACTTTACAAATTAGTTATTAGTCATTTGTCATTAGTCCTTTGTCATTTGTGAGGGCAAAGGACTAAATCAATTCCCAATTCCCAATTCCCAATCAATTAAAAATGTTCTGAAGACATATCTCCACCGCCCTCTCCATCGCGCTTAGAGCCTAATAATTCTAGTTGGTCTACTCTAATAATTGGTGTAGAACGGTTTGCTCCTGTTTGGCGATCGCTCCATGTGTCAAACTTTAAGGAACCTTTGATGCCAATTAAGCTGCCTTTACGCACATAATTGCCTGCTACTTCAGCCGTTTTATCCCATAATTCCAGAGTGAACCAGTCAGGTTCGTCGCTGTTGCGCGATCGCCTTTTTACCGCTAATGTCAATCTACACTTAACACTACCAGACTCAAAATATTTTATATCTGGGTCGCCGCCTACACGGCCAACAAGGGTGACAATATTGATACTCATAGGTTTTACCTTTCAGTACAGGTGTACTTGTTAATTCCGACTTTCATCATAGCGAATTGTGAAACACTTGAAAATAATGTGTTAAACAGTTAACAATATAGTGGAATTGAAAAATTATACATAACTACTTGGAGAAACACATAAAAGTATACGGATATACTAAGCAAACCAGAGAATATCAAAAAACAAGGGACTGAGACATAGCAAATATTCCTGGGAATCATATAACAATATAGTTTAGTTTTCTGAACTCAGGATACAAAGATAATCGAATCCACTCTTACCGTTGTAGTCAAGAAGTATCGCACATAGGGGGCTTAGAGAAGCGTGGGTATTTTTAGGAACTTTCGCACATCATGGGATATGGGTATCGACCTCGGTACTGCTAACACCCTGGTTTATGTATCTGGGAAAGGTATTGTACTGCAAGAGCCTTCTGTAGTTGCTATCGATGTCAACGAAAAGGTAGCACTAGCAGTAGGAGAAGAAGCCAAAAAAATGCTCGGCCGCACACCTGGAAATGTGATTGCCCTCCGCCCCTTGCGCGATGGTGTAATCGCTGATTTCGATATAGCCGAGCTAATGCTGAAAAGCTTTATTCAGCGTGTAAATGAAGGTAAATCTTTAATTTTACCCCGAATTGTCATTGGTATTCCCAGTGGGGTCACGGGTGTAGAAAGACGGGCTGTGATGGATGCAGCTCACCAAGCAGGAGCAAGAAAAGTTTATTTAATCGATGAACCTGTAGCTGCCGCCATTGGTGCAGGATTACCAGTTGCCGAACCCACTGGCAACATGATTATCGATATTGGTGGTGGTACAACCGAAGTCGCAGTGCTAAGTCTTCAGGGCACGGTAATCAGCGAATCAGTACGCATTGCTGGGGATGAACTAACTGATTCAATCATTCAGTATATTAAAAAAGTTCATAACTTAGTCATTGGTGAACGGACTGCTGAAGACATCAAGATTCGGCTTGGTTCTGCGTATCCTACCCATGATGATAATGATGCCATGATGGAAATCCGAGGCTTACACCTGCTTTCTGGTCTACCGCGAACTGTAACCATCAAAGGCCCAGAAATCCGTGAAAGTATGTTGGAACCACTATCAGTAATTATAGAAGCTGTGAAGCGGACACTGGAACGTACACCTCCAGAACTAGCAGCAGACATTATTGACAGAGGGATTATGTTAGCTGGGGGTGGTGCTTTGCTCAAAGGCATAGATACCTTAATCAGTCATGAAACAGGGATTGTGACTCACATCGCCGCCGACCCTCTCTGTTGTGTTGTGCTGGGAACAGGTCGGGTGTTAGAAAACTTCAAACAGCTAGAACGGGTTGTTACCGAAAGCTCTCGCAATATGTAGCAAAAAAATATCATACTTGAGTTCTATTTGAGTTCTATTTGGGTTCTATATAAATAGAATCCAAATAGAACTTAATTGTATAAGTAGATAAAGGTATATATGGTTACAATACGGCGCTGGTGGGATCGTAAAGGCTTACAAATTGGGTTGTTAGCTCTAGTAATTGGTAGTGCTTGGGTATTGCGACAAACTCAAGGTGAATTGGTGCTTGAGACATACCAGGCACTTACCCGTCCATTAGAGATGTTGCAGTCAGGGCCAACTCCAGAAGAACGTATCAGAGATGCCCGGATATTAGAATTGCAAACCCGTATAGTAGATTTGGAAAGTCAAAAGACAAAGCTACAAGATTTATTAGGCTATGTGGAAAAAGAGCCACTGGCATCACGGCCAATTCCAGCCAGGGTAGTAGGACGTAGTGCTGACCAGTGGTGGCAACAAGTTACTCTGAATCGCGGCGCGAATGCAGGGATTCAGGAAGGCTTTGTAGTCAAGGCCGATGGCGGATTAGTCGGTTTGGTGGAGAGTGTAACCCCCAATACTAGCCGTGTGTTGTTAATCAGTGACCTCAAGAGTCAAGTTGGTGTATCAGTTAGCCGCACAGCAGCTAAAGGTGTTTTGCGAGGAGATTCTTCTGCCGAAGCTGTGCTGGAGTTTTATGAAAAAGTCCCAAATGTCAAAATAGGAGATTTAGTTTCCACATCTACCTATAGTCAGAAATTTCCATCTGGCTTGGCAGTAGGACGAATTAAGTCGCTGGATTTAAAGAAACTTCCCGCATCAGTAGCGAAAATTGAGCTTTTTCCGCCAATTCGCTCTCTTGATTGGGTAGCAGTTTATCCAAAGCCAGAAAACCAAGAGCCGGAAAACGAAAAGTCGGCCAATCAACTGCCGCAAAATTCTAAGTAAATTCTCGCTTAAAAATCCATAGAAAAATGAAGATTCCTGCATTTGGTATTAGCAGGCAGAAAAAGCCAAAATCGTCAGAGCGAAAATCGAAATTCCGAATCCAGCCGCTTTCTCGTTGGCATCCCGGTGTACGGCAGTTGTTTAGTTGGATAGTGACTGCTAGTTCTGTACTGTTATGTTTACTATTATTACCAACCCGCCTGCCAGGTATGGAATTATTGGGAATTGGCCCTAACTGGCTATTAATTTGGGTGGTAACTTGGAGTGTGAAGCGCACAGTATTTGCCGGAGCCTTGGCAGGTATAGTTCTGGGGCTACTTCAAGATTCCATGACAGCACCTAACCCCACTCACGCCATCAGTTTAGGAATTGTGGGAATTTTAACTGGTCTACTCCAGAAACAGCGTTTTATTGAAGAAGACTTTATTTCGATTGCTGTAATTGTCTTTGTGATGGCAGTTTTGGCAGAAACTATCTTTGGGTTGCAATTAACTTTGATAGGAAATGAGCGCAAAGTAACAGATATTTGGACATATTACCAGCGTGTCGCCCTCGCCTCTGCCATTCTTAGTAGTCTGTGGGCACCTGTGGTCTATTATCCCCTCAATCGTTGGTGGCAACGATTGAAATTGTTGGAGCAATAGTCAAGGGAGTTAGAATAGAATTTACGCAAAACCACACGCAGTAGAGGCAATTCATGATATTACCCCTACCGCGTGTGGTTTTGGCTATTATTTGCGTATATCTTGCAAATCTTTAATTATTTCAGCCGATTTACTTCGGTTATGATTGCCAGAAAAGAAAATTCTCCTCTGTAACCTGAATCGTGATGAAATTTGGGCAACCTCTAGCAATATGGATTCAAGCTACATTAAATCAAACAACACCGTATCATTGTAGTTAGTAGCATTGATGTTTGATACTTTCTTTTTTGCCTTACAAGAATATCAGGTAAGTCATCTCCTGATTTCCTGACGGCATAATTATGGAAGCTTTCACTGAATAACCTAGTTGGAGAACGCTAATGTCAAAGGAAAGAAAAAGTAATAAAGAAGTTAAAAAACCTAAAAAAGATCCCAAGGACAAAAAGGATAAAAACGACCCAAACAAATAGAACGATTGAGACCAAGGGCATTTCTAATGTTTTTTATATTTTTTGGCAGAAAAACCCCAGGTTTCAAGCTAGACGAGGTTTATCCCAATTCTTTGTGAAACTTTACAAAATCAAGCTAGTAAGGCAAGGGGCAAAATCCCCTTGTTCGTAAGCAACCTCAGATGCAATCAGTATAAGGAGTTAAAAGTTTTGAATTAATAACTCCTAACTCCTAACTCCTCACTACCCACTACTGACTATTAACAGCTTCAGTTACCTTTGCCCTTATTGATATCTCCTGCTTGTGTTTTCCTTCGCCAGATGAAGGAAAACTTTTAGGAACAGTTTTTGTGCCCGTTCGCTTTGCCAGTGCCAATAACAGGTAGACTGTGAACAAATATCCAGACGCTAAAATAAAAATCATCATAGGTATACTTCCGTAAATCATTGTTCTACTAGCACCCTTTCAAACGAATATAAAATTCCATAAAATTAGTAGAACCTCAGCCAACCAAGTACATTCTTGATTGCTGTAGCTTCCTATGGTAAAATTACCTATAGAGATAAAATTCTCTACGGACAAAGAATTTATTGTCTAATGAGACTTCTTGCAGACCATAGATCCACAGCAGTTAGATTGCCGTTTAGCAATCTAAAACTACGATTCTCAGCGGTCTACTTGATCTGCGTTATTTTTACTCACACTGCTGTGAAAAGAGCAATGCTTGCGCTCAACGTGCGCTGAAGACGTGTAGCGGCTTCCCATAGGGATATAGCATAGCTCCAAGCCAGGAGTTTTGCATATCGTAGGAAAAATCAAAGGGATTATTCCCTTAATCTAAGCTACGACTAATTATTTTAGACTCACATCAACAATTAAGTAAAATCACTTAGTAAGTGAAGTACTTTGGGGTGTGAATATCTGAAAAATTTAAAATTCCTATAATTTAGCGTAACACAACGACCCTGAATTTGAAGCCCATTCCACTGCTAAATTTCAAATTTTTTGAATAGCTACACTTCAGTTCTGAAGAAATTTAGTTTTATCCATTCTCAACTTAATTTAAATTATATCCATTTTGTCAATAAGTAATATTGCTTGAATTTTGCTTTGATCTGTGGCGATAAACTTGTACTTACAAACTACCTAATACAATTAAAGCTGGCATTTGTTTACGTGTACTGATAATTCATATTTTAAGTTAATTTAAAACTCGAATTTCTGCAAAATTAAGCATAATTGCTTATTGACAAACACGTCGTTAATCTTAATTAACACCAATAGGCTGATAAAAATGGGATTGTCTGATGAAAACTTTGCGCTGGCACAGGGTTATCTTAAAATGAGTGTAGGATATGTAAACTTTCGTAACCTAAGTCAGAGTCCGCCCATCCATGACCCCAGCCACCTCCCTGTTTACCCCTGTGGAAGCAGACCTGCGACTACTAGCAGATAACCTAAAACAGCTAGTTGGAAATCGCCACCCCATTTTGTTTGCAGCAGCCGAACATTTATTCGGAGCTGGGGGAAAGCGTATCAGACCAGCAATTGTCCTGCTAATATCGCGGGCAACAATGTTAGAGCAAGATATTACACCGCGTCATCGCCGCCTAGCTGAGATTACAGAAATGATTCACACAGCAAGCTTGGTACATGACGATGTGGTAGATGAATCAGACGTGCGGCGAGGCGTTCCTACCGTTCATAGTTTGTTCGGTAATCGCATTGCCATATTAGCAGGAGATTTTCTTTTTGCCCAATCGTCCTGGTATTTAGCAAACTTGGACAATTTGGAGGTTGTGAAACTCCTCTCAGAAGTCATTATGGATCTGGCTACTGGGGAGATCCAGCAGGGACTAAATCGTTTTGATGCTGGTATCTCTATTGAAACTTACCTCCAGAAGAGTTATTACAAAACAGCTTCGTTAATCGCCAACAGTTCTAAAGCTGCTGGGTTACTTAGTGAAGTCTCGCGGGAAACTGTTGAGCATCTGTATAGCTACGGTCGTCATTTTGGTATAGCATTTCAAATTGTTGACGACATTCTAGATTTCACCAGTACGACAGATACCTTGGGTAAACCAGTGGGGTCTGATCTTAAAAGTGGTAATCTGACTGCGCCCGTTTTATTTGCTTTAGCCCAAAAACCATCCTTGGAAGTGCTAATTGAACGAGAATTTGCTCAAGATGGAGATTTAGAGCAAGCACTAGCACTAATTCAAGATAGTCAAGGCATACACCAGGCGCGGGAGTTAGCTGCTCACCATGCGAAGTTAGCAATTGAACATCTTGCAGTTCTCCCACCCTCAGAATCTCACCAGGCATTAATTAACATAGCTGAGTACACACTGAGTCGCCTCTATTAACTCAGTTATTAGTTATTAGGTACAAAATGGGGTTTTAGATGCCAAGTTAAACCTACCAGATGTTCTTAGGTGGGGAAATTTGGCTCAGTTGTCAGCTAAATTTTGAAAAATGTTCACTGATAACTGTTTGTTCAGCAATTTTAGATTAAGCCGATCGCCTGGTTCTTTAAAGAACTAAAAGGGTAGTAATTGGCATTAATTTCTTTTCATCAAAAACTTTTTCAAATAAATTTGAGCTTTAAAATTTGGGATGTGGGATTGTATCTAAAAAATCCCACATCCCAAATTTTTCTATGCAATATCAGGGGGTATCTGTTTAGGCGATCGCTGCTCTCGCAACCTTTGTTGCATGAGTTTCTCTAGATCAGTTCGCCGAATTTCAACGGTATGAGTGGTCTTACCCGGCGTTTCCAAAAAAAGGATACTATCTACGGGTTCCAATGCCACCAATTGGAACAAAATATGGGTGACAGGAACAATTTTAGCTAGCATTTGAGGGTCAAGCCCAGCAGGGGAAATTAGAGAGACATCCTGTATGGTAGGGAAAGCGTAAATAACTCGCTTTTCCAATCCTGGATTAGCACGATTGCTCAAGGTAGTTAAAACCCAGCTTGCCTCCGAATTTTGGAGAATATAGTACTGGGAGTGACGTAATTTTTGAGCGATCGCTCTAAGGGCAGGAGCAATTGCTGCAATCAGATTTGGTGTTATACCATCGCGGGGTGCATTGTCAATCAGCAATTGAATTTGTGCTTCTAAATCCATAATGACTTGTATACGGCTCCTGGGTAATGGCAATAACATCTATCAAAGTGTGAACAATCCCATCCAAGTTGGGAATAATAAAATCAGCCATATCCTGAATGTAGGATTGGTCTGCGTTTAGCTTATACGTAAAACCAAAAAAGCCAATACCCACAGTCGTACAGGTTGTATTTAAATACTTAAGGTCTTTTGAAAACTGAGACTATGAATTCAGCCGCAACCGCAACAATTCCATCTGCAAATATTCTGGGAGAAAATTCTAAAGGCGTGGAGGTGATCTTTCAACTCCTATCCAAGGAGTTTCAACAATCGACCAAAGCTTCGGAACAGAATTGCCATGATGTAGCAAGACGTATTACCACCGAAGTATATCGGATTTGCCACGAGAGCAAACGTATTCAAGCTTCGGGAACTGTAGAAAGCTCGGCGATGACCCTGGCTCGGCATCGGCTACAACAGTGTCTCAGGTACTATCAGTTGGGTTCAAATCGGGGCAGGGTAGAATTACACAGTACTCTGAGTGCAATTATTTATCGATACATTAATCCGCCTCAGAAGCAATTGAGTTATCAAGGGCGACTGACTATAATCGAAGATTTTTTACAAAGTTTTTATCTGGAAGCATTAAACGCTTTCCGCCGAGAAAATCAACTTGGTGCGACTTATCGCCCTCAGACGCTTCTAGAATTATCTGAGTACATGGCATTTACTGAGCGCTACGGCAAACGACGCATTCCCTTACCAGGCCGTCAGCAGCAGCTAATTATCTTGCGGGCGCAAACTTTTTCTCAACAGCAGCCCCCAGAAACCAGCGTAGATATAGAACAAGCCGCAGAAGGTAGCAATAACGAAGGCGATGGTTCTTGGGAAGAACCCGCAGTGCATCAATTGCGCTCCACAATGGCAACGCAAGCCGAACCCGAACCGGAAGAAGATACCTTGCGTTCGGTTGTGGTGACAGAATTAATGAATTATCTCGAACAACGACAACAATCTGACTGTGCTGATTACTTTTCCCTCCGCCTCCAGGATCTCTCAGCACAAGAAATAGAGTCAATTTTAGGTTTAACCCCTCGTCAGAGAGATTACTTACAGCAGCGCTTCAAGTATCATTTAATTCGGTTTGCTTTATTACACCGTTGGGAATTAGTTCACGAGTGGCTAGAAGCTTCTTTGCACACCAATTTGGGCTTAACTCCCCAGCAATGGCAAGTATACACAGCACAGCTGGACAATAAGCAACGGTCTTTATTAGAGTTGAAGCAGCAAGGACAAGCCGATGAAAAAATTGCCAAAACTTTAGGGTTGTCAATGGCACAACTTCAAAAACGGTGGTTTAAGATTCTTGAGCAAGCTTGGGAAATTCGTAACTCATTAGTGTCCGGATCAGGTGCATCTACTCATGAATAGTGACTCAGAATCCTCACAATACCAGTATCTCGGTTGGTTATTGACAGATAATGTCAAAAATAACGAGCAATCGGTAGAATCTGAGGAAAATGACGGGGTAAAAAAACTCATCAATGAAGCCACTGCTTCAAAAAGCAGTGAGCCAAAATTGGGAGGAACGCCCCAGACCCTTCAATTGGGAGAAATTCCTACTGTGCAAGATCGTTTTCAAGCCGTCATTAAACATCGGTTACAAATCCAAGCCCAAGACCATCCACCTTTGTTTCCCTGGGAAACACAATTAATCGACTATCCCGATTTTGTTGATGAGCCGTCAATGACGCTCGTTCCTACCTGGGGATGGATGGTACAACAGTCGAAGCTGAAACTGCCTTGTCCCTTGCCGGAGAGAGTTTTCCAGCAATTGCTGGAACAGTGTCAGGCATTGGTGACATCTTCAGTTCCTCTAGGGGCAAAATTAGTTCAAGTGGTGGAGAACTTTTTTCCCAACGAGTCTCAAGCATTAAATGATATAGCTGGATTGGTGCTAAGAAGTACCTATCGCTCTGTCAGTACTCTGGAGACAATGCCCAATATTCAGAGCGATTACTCAGATTTACAGCCGCGTCAACAGATGGCTTTGTCGTTGCTGGCAGCTAAACAACTGCTGGAAAATTTGACTCTACCACTTTCAGCAACCAATCCAGTGGTAGAAAGACAATGGCTAACCACTGTCGGTAATTTGAACATCAGAGTAGAGTATCAATCTGAAGGTAAACTTACGAAGTTACTTGTTCAAGCTGAGTTACCTGTTAAAGGAACTTTGATACTTCGTGGAAGTGGCACTTTAGCAATGGCAACATCTTCGACTTCGGGATACTTAAGTGTAGAGTTAGGTTGTGAGCAACTTAACCCAACTTATACTCTGGAAGTTGAGTTTCCCGAAATAGACCAACAGCCGCTTTTGTTTGTTATTAATCCCACTGTGTAATCTGAATTACCACGGCTAGTACGTAATGCCACATATCTTAAGGTAACTATTCCCTAGCTGTTGCCTTGGGGATTTTTCAGTCTCTAGATACTACTAGTAGCAGGGTGCTTATTTATACTTAGGCGTGGTTGCAGTAAACCAGTGGTGTAGACTCACCCTCCATCCCATAAATTGAATGCTTCGTGGGTACTTGTCAGTCCACTCGGTTACTAGCATAGCCTGGGGAACGAGTTAGTTTATTGTGCTGATTTCGCCTCTATTTTACCAAGCAACCAATTTTTCACAACGAATTTATTCGATTGTGCTTTTTTATACAAAATTATGTTCACTCTTGGCACAATGAAACCCTACGACAGGAGAAGGGAAGCAAAGGTTGAAAACTCTGTTTTCAACCTGAGAGGGTGACAAGGCAACTCTAAGCTAGATGGGACAAAACTTTGAGAAGATGGTGGAGACAAAAAATAGGGAGCATTTTTGTGGCTCCCC